>DAIDKT010000074.1 GCA_027449905.1 Legionellales bacterium | reverse complement strand
CGATCTCGAATACGTCCATCGCGCTCTTTTTTATGGCGCTTTTGTAAGTCTGCACGTTCTTGTGTTGTAAGTCGTCGTTCCATGCCGGTATTTGATCATACCTGGACTAAATTCGCAACTCCATTAGCGATGGGTATAGAGATGCGTATGCGATCACTCGTTCAGCCTATCTTCGAGCCGCTTTTATTGCAAATGAGTGTCCCGACCCGAGTAAACGTTCGGAATTGTTTAAAAAAGTGATTACATCTCGTTTAAATACTGACCTCAGCTACGATCGCATCGATCCCAGTTTTTTGCTCAACGTCATGATCGCAAGACCTGTTCTCATGATCGCTGGATTGATATTGCTATTGGGAATCGGGGCCATTCTACTGGCTGCATTTCATGTCATGCCTATACCGACCATTCCGCTCGCTGCTGCAGGCAGTGTGAGTGTCGTTGTTGGAACGGGATTATTCATAGGCAATTTTTTTGCCAGAAAAGCACACCACAAGATCTTGGAAATAAACGAAAGCCGGAGTGAGACATGTACCATGATTTAAGCTAAAAAACCCTGCTGAATCTAAAACAACTGACACAAAGGCTTTTTTTAGGTTTAACAAAAAAGACCAACCAAACATCAAGGAGAAAGATATGCCCATATTAGAAATCGGTTTAGCAAGTGCTGCAGTGGTTGCCGCTACTACTAGCTATCTAGTGCCACTCATTATTTCCTGTGTAACGGGATTTGTTGCCGTTGTAGGAAGTTTTTTTGTCGGAAAAACCATGTCTGAGCAACGATCAGCAAAGGTCACAAAGGATCTTGCCAATCTGCGTAGAAAACAATTGGCTCGAGATCGGTTAACTCGAGTAGAGGCTGAAAGAATGGTTTTTCACACCGATGAATCGGTTCAACATATATTAAAACAATCAAAAAAACACCAACAAAAATTTGACCAAACTATTACCCAATTTAATCAGAATCTGATTGACACCAGTGAAGCAACTGAAAATTTAGAGCGAGTTGCAGAATCGATTCAAGGGGTTGCTCATGGATCATCTGGGACGATGGCGTCCATATCTGTTGAGTTAGATCGACTTAAAAGCGAATTATATGAGGTGAATAATCGACTCAATGAGACACAAAAGACTTTGTTTGAGAAGGACCAACTTCTAAAAACAACCCTAGACAAATTAACAAAAATAGAAGAACAAATGGAGATAGATAATCAAACGAATGGCTTTCAGATTATCGATTTAAGCAGCGGGATGATTGAGTTGAAAAATATTTTGACACAACAGTACCATGAATCTTCACTAAAAGACGATGAAATTCAAATGCTTAAAAAACAAATTAATCAACTAACGACAACGGTTAAAACGCTTGAATCCACAGTACAAGACTTAACAACCAAATTAGCTGATACATCAGATGAGAATCAGACTCGAGTTAGAGATATTCGATGTTTATTGGACCAAAATAAACAATTAATAAAAACCATTGAGCAATTATCAACGGGCCTTAAACAGCAAGCCTCTGCACCGGAAGGTTCTCATCAATCAACCTTAGATCCAACAGATGAATTCAGATCGAATGGCAATCATTTGCGTTTATTTAAATAAGGGACGGTGATCAGATGATGGAACAACAATCTGACTTTCCAACAGAGATTTTAGAACAGTTGGTAACAGATTTTTCTTTAAAGCAAAGCGATCATTTTTTTAGGCCCCGCGAAACCGCGGAGACTGTCGATGAGCTGAAAACCACAGCAGAGGATCAATTAATCCTCCTACAACGGCAAGAAGATGACATGATAACCATGCGATCGAACTTGGATTTGCTTTTACAACGCTATAATACTGAAAAAGGTTATTTTAGCTGGGCAGCGGAGTGGTACGGAAACATTGTTTGGTGGCAAAAGATCATCCTAGGTTTGATTTTTATCGGTTTAGGCGCAGGGATTGGCGCAATTTTTAATATGCCGATTGCTATTGCGTGCACGGCGGCGGCTATCTATCTCCTGGCAGCCTATTTGTTTGTGAATCACCATCATGTATCAGCAAGACGAAATAAACGCTTATGTGAAGATGTTTTAGAATTAGAGCGATCCTTAGGTGAGGCGATTGACCATTTTGCAGCACTTGGTGGTAGTTTGAAGAAAGTGATGGTCTCTTTATGTGAGATGAATGTAAGGATGGCAGAAGATTTAATTGTTCTGGAGACACAATTAAAAGACATGAATGAAAAACTGTTATGCTACCATGCGATGATTCAAGAACTCTCCGCATCTAGGGATGCTATTTTAGCGGGTGCTCAAAGCATTCAGGAACAATTGCAGCATGCTGAACAGATGTATCAAACGTGTCATCAGGTTTTTAGAGAAAATTTTGACTCCTTGACCCAAACGACTCAGGGATTAGATGAAGTCTATGTCGCGCTGTGTCAGGATCAAATCCAATTGCAGACTTTTCAGGAAAGGTTCCATCAAAAGATCTTGGTCATTGATGGGCATGCAACCCAGATACAACATATTTTTCTAGATTTTGCAGCGCAAGCGTCAGAACAACGAAGAATACATGAAAAATTACGTGAATCAATTAATTCAACGCAAGAATTGCAATATCAAAGCGAAGATGTGATTGCAAAAGCGCATCTCACCATACAGCTGGCCCAGGCTCAATTAGCTGAGGCAAACGGGAAAGAGCTTAACAGTCAGCAAATGACACAAGATATTGCTGCTATTATTGAAGCCAATGATCGCCGATTAGCAGAGATTCATGATCTATTTTACAAAGAGGAATCAAGCATTCCTCTCTCCAGCAGTAACTTAAGTCACTGAGACATTTTTTTCCCACATGATTGGATGCTCACGATGTTTGCCGACTGTCGTTTCACGGACGGCTGCATGATGTGTCGGTGGTTGTGGTAGCCTCGATCTTTAAACGTTGAAGTTCGTAGGCGGTGCGAATAGCTTTTTCCGTGATAAAAAAGCGTGCTTTTAATGTTGGGTTGTTATTGTGGTTTATTTTTATGCAATCATCGCCGTATTTGGTTGCCTGACATGAAAAGCCTTTCAATTTTTTTTGGAGCAGATCTTTTTCACGACAATATTTTTGACCGTCGAATTGTTCGGGTGGTAATTCCTGCATATTAGGCTCTGATGTAAAAGCATGGTTGTCATGAGGAGAGATATCGCTTTCTCTTCTGTGTTGATATTCTAGACAAAGTTTCTCTGTTTCATCAATTCGACGTTCGTTGCTTAGGATTAAGAAATCACTCTCGATTCGATGCCTAATAGATTTTGCATCGGCAAATAATACAGGCATTATTTTTAATAAGTCATGCTCCACCAACTGTTTTGTCTGACAAAGCTCAGTCCACGATTTGCGCGCCGAGCCGATCACAAAATGATCGTTACGGTTTAATTTCTCGCTAACCAACCCTACGAGCCAACGCAATACAAATAAATACGCTTCAGAGCCTCTAAGAATTTCAGAAATTGTTGACATGTCTTGTAATTTGATTTCTAAGTTTCTCAAGTAATTTAACTTATCCTCGTCTAACCTATCAAAAATATACAGTTGTCGCACGCAAGTGCTGGGGCTAAAAAATGGTATGTTATTAGCGCGCATCGTACTGCGCAGACCTTGAAATAAATTTCCAGGTTTTTCCTGTTGAATTGGCAATAAGTGGCAATGGAAGACAACAAGCGAATCAAAATTTTTCATTTTATAACCTTCCTTCATATAATCAAAGATGAATAAACCTATACAGGCAACGTCCCTAAAGTTATTGCCGGACTAAAAAAATGATAAATTGGCTAAAAAACGTGTTTGATCTCGTTAAATATTCTGGCTATTCGCCTCGATCGAGCGCATTTTTTATCTCAATTTCTCAATTTCTCAATTTCTCACTTTTTAGCTCCTGGCAAAACTTCAGTGACGTGACCTGGTGGGTGTGCCGAAATTGTAACTAGGGTAACAGTTTTCCATCATCGCGCGCCACTATTTGGGCTTATCCACGAAGTTTCCCGCATGCGACTATGTATATCCATTTAAGTATTTTCCAATCCTAAGATGAGCCTGAAATAATTAAGACAATGTCGTAGTTAGCTTTGTTTTTAGGGTTTTGATTTTTATAAATTATTTATTTGTTATTGTAGCATAAAGAAGACATTGTGGATGAAGTGTGGTCAA
>DAIDKT010000073.1 GCA_027449905.1 Legionellales bacterium | reverse complement strand
CGATCTCGAATACGTCCATCGCGCTCTTTTTTATGGCGCTTTTGTAAGTCTGCACGTTCTTGTGTTGTAAGTCGTCGTTCCATGCCGGTATTTGATCATACCTGGACTAAATTCGCAACTCCATTAGCGATGGGTATAGAGCTGACGCGTAAGTAAGAACACATAAGGGTTGATAACCAAAATATTCTGATCACTCCGGTTCACAGCACTTAACATACGAATTTTTATTTCACGTCGGAGAGTACGCTATTGAATTTTTTGTGGTGTTTCCACTTTTTCATGCAGTTTATTATTCCTAATAACGACATCATATGCAGTAATGTCTAAAAATAGTGGATAACAACTCATTTCGTAGCTATAATGTAGCTACAGATGATTATTATATACAGGTGCAATTATGACTGATTGTGTGATTCGCTCCAGAGTCGATCCGCTTATCAAAGCCAAGGCCGATAAGCTGTTTAAGCACATGGGATTAACGTTAAGCGAGGCTATTCGTTTGTTTCTTTATCAATCCGTTGCAGAAAAACGAATCCCCTTTAATATTGGCACGCCCAATGCAATAACGCGCATGGCTCTTGAAGAGGCCGATCGTGGTGAAAAAACTAGCCCCACATCATTAGATCAACTTAGCAAAGAGTGGGATGAGGCGTGCGACGAATAGAACAAACGAACCAATTTAAACGTGACTTCAAAAAAATCGCTGCATCAGGCCGATATAAAAAGAAAGATTTTTTAGACGTTGTTGAATTGTTGATACAGGATAAGCCGCTGCCTGAAAAATACCGCGACCATGCGTTGTATAATAATTGGAAAAGCTATCGTGAATGCCATATCAAACCGGACTGGTTGTTAATCTACAAGCTATATGATGACCTCTTATTGCTTGCCAGAACAGGATCACACAGCGAACTGTTTTAGTTCGTCAGCGGTTATTGGCTTTTTACGTCTGCGATTACTTGCTCGTATGGCTTCACGACCCGCTTCCGTGCGTGCACCTGTAGACATCCCACCATGCAACTTACAACGCCCGTTCTTAGCCTTGTCGGCTGTTTTATTCCATACTGGGGGCGCTTGGCATGGCGTGCCTTTTCGCGTCATGGCACTACATATCCCACGGTTTTTTCTGGTTTTTTTGGGTTCATTAGCCCACACAGAGATATGGAAATTAAAATTTTTATCCATGTAGACGCAGGCCATTTTTAGCTCCTTATTTCTGAACAAGCTTTATTATAAACCCATACCCCATGACGCGCGCGTGTTAAGTGTGTATTAATAGCATTTAATAATGACTTTAAACCTGATCAACGGCAACCCCTTTGCTTTCCAAGAAAAAAACTAACCCCCAAACCCACCATCGATATTTATGCACCATCTGCATTGTCACTTCGCTCACACGCACGAAATAGCAATACATAACTTCATTTGTACGTTGTATCAATGGGTGTCTGCGACAGAATTTTGCTGCAACGATCAATCAGTTCTTCAACATTGTAGTTATGCTCAATCAATACAGCATCAAGCAAATCCTCTAGCTCATCATTTTGAATGGCACCACCAATCAACATTTCGTCATATAATAAACGGAAATAATGCCGTAATACCTCTAAGCGGGATCCTAGGCTTCGCTTGCGTTCGTAGTGTAATTTCACCTTTTGATATTCAGGTGATTTTACGTTCAAATGATCATTTATAAGCACGTCGCCTTTACTTGTTTTGATGATGTGATCCATATGCCCTCTGTATTTTTGTAAAATTAATAATCTATTTGCTTGTTGTTTGCGAACATCGGACCGCCTGAATCATTACTGACCGCTTAATCAATTTCTGTAAACGGGCAACCAAACCCCAATAGCAGCAAGGGTTTTAGCCCATTGTGACCGCCTAGACCGCCAGAACCGCCGATTTTAAGATTACCTACAGCATTAAGAATAAATATGCAATATATGTGTTTTTGTCTGCCATTAATAAAAAATCTCTCGCGTAGTTCTTCTCCTCAATAATTGGCGGTCAGGCGGTCTTTAATATAAATTAATTTCTTTAAACCATATATATAAAGGGTTGTAGCGATTTTTCTTCTGGCCGCTATACCCAAAAAGCAAGCGGTCAGTAGGCGGCTTGGGCGGGCACAAAGCCTAATGCCACATAAGCCCATTAAATATATAAACACGAGTCCGTCCATAACCACGTATCGTATATTTAATGCTCGACTCGATAATGGCTTTTGAATTTTTTGTTATTTCGTTTGTCTGAATCCAACCCGCTTCAATCAATGATTTAATTGCCAGGTCTTGAGTAAACCCCTTGTGCATTTCTTTAAATCCTGCGGGAAGCACGTAATAAACCCACTCATCACTGACTTGTGCCCTAAATCCCGCGCGATTACTTGTTTTAGAATAATCAACGGAGCTGCCTTCAGTGATATCAGTAAATCGACTTTCACCATGTAACTCAAAAAATTCCTTGATTTGCTTTAATGCCTTAATGCTCTCTTGATTTTCAACCCCGCCACGTTGATTAAGCCATGCTTTAAAACACCCAATCGTGGCTGTTATTGCTTCACCAACGCTCCAACCTGTTATGCCAAGCTCTGTAGCTAATTCACCAGCAGCAGCGGCCAATACAAAGCGATCAAGAGCACGATCGGCTTGTCCACCAATGTCATCTTGTAGTTCAGCAATGAGTTGATTTTTTATTTCAATTATTTTGTCTCGCACCGTATCAATGACTTCTGGCTTGATTAATGCATTTAAAAACTCAATGTATGCTGTTCCATAGAATTTGCTTGATTGCTCTACCAAGTGTTTGCTTAATTCGGAGCCTGATTTAAACCCATGCAACACATCAAAAACGCCATGCTCACCGACAACAGCAGGGATATCCAATACCCTGATTAATTGACCTTCTGTCTCCCGATTTCCACCTTCTTCAATATGCTGTGAAATAGGTATTTCACCCGTCAGCATAAAATTGGATCTAAATGTAATCAGTGGTCTTAATTCACCGTCTGATTTCATGCGCTCTTTGCCTGCGCCATTGCCCAACATATACACCGACTCGCCCATGTTTTTCGAGCTCATCTGCGCGGCTTCATCAAGAATCATTGGGCAATCATTATGCGCTAATGCCGTTTTTTCCAATGCATTATCTGTGGTTCGGCAGGTTAGAAGGTATTCAGGGCTGCTAATAATTGAAACACAAACCTTAGCGATGGTTGTCTTGCCAGTGCTACTTTGACCAAAAAGGTTAACGCCGCCGTTAGTACGCCCCATTGGTTTTAATAACGCTGCCGCAAACGCATGAGAGACGGCAAAAATTAAGCGTGAATTGCCAGCACAGAAAACGCCTACATTTTCACGCCAATCGTAGGGTGTGCCTTTTGTTTTAAACAACGAATTTAATTTGTCAGATTGATAAACGATTTGTTCTGGTACGTTTTCATGGCCAATGGTTTTATCAGGCAATACAAACACATTTTTATTATTTGCGTCTCGATGCCAGCCAATACGATCGACACTGGAAAAGTGTAAGATGGGGGAGAGTCATTTAAGGTGTGTAAATAGCGCGGGAGAAAATTTTTTAACGCTGTAAAACTTAACTTCATGCTCAATCTCTCATAGTCTCACCTCACTGTCAAAATATTTTTTAATAAAAAAATCAAAAAAATTATTGCT
>DAIDKT010000072.1 GCA_027449905.1 Legionellales bacterium | reverse complement strand
CGATCTCGAATACGTCCATCGCGCTCTTTTTTATGGCGCTTTTGTAAGTCTGCACGTTCTTGTGTTGTAAGTCGTCGTTCCATGCCGGTATTTGATCATACCTGGACTAAATTCGCAACTCCATTAGCGATGGGTATAGTCCATACAGTGGTGTGGGTTTATTAATTAATGGTCTGCCAGTCATGATGGCCAGGTGTGCAGAACGCAATCAAATCGAACGAGATGGAACTAAAGGGCAGTCTGTCGTTCAGGCTATATTGCATATAGATAATAAAACGGCATTAGATTTTTCTTTGGGAATCGAAACACATACCGAATCTGTAATCCCTCCTACACAAGAACTAGCAGTTTCAAATGGGGGGAACTCTAGTACACGAGCACTAGGATTTTTCAATAGGCTAGCCGCTACACCAAAACGACAACTCACTGCTGTTGATTTCTCTTTAAGAGTCCGACCTGTTGATTCGATGGATACGCAAACGCTGATGCAGGGATTTTATGCACAACCGTCTCCATCAGGATTTTTGACGGAAAATAGTGATCAGGTAGCTGCATTGAACGGCAACAACGTGGGTCCAGTTGCGCGCCTCAGATAGGCCGCTTTCGTAAACCTTCTATACACGGGGATTTTCATGGAGATAGTCCTCGTTGCATTTGTGCGTGTTGATGGATGTTTGTGGGAGGTTACATCTTTCGCAAGGCGTGATAAAATCGACACACTTTTTATGACGCGATTATTTTCTATGTGGAAAATACTATATCAACTTGCCTCACCCAAGCAATTTTATACATTAACAGACCGTTACTCAACTGGGTTGGCTGTGGGGGTAATCTTGGTGTTGTTGTTGGGCAGTTATTGGGGGCTCGTGTTGGCACCAACTGATTACCAGCAAGGGGATGCATTCAGAATTATGTATGTGCATGTGCCTTGCGCGTTTTTATCGATCGGTTTATACGCGGCAATGGGATTTTTAGCGCTCTTGTTGTTGATCTGGCGCATTAAATTAGCGGGTATGATACTGATTGGTTGCGCTGAAACAGGCGCTTCCATGACCGCATTGGCGCTGGTTACGGGCAGTATTTGGGGTAAGCCAATGTGGGGTACTTGGTGGGTTTGGGATGCCCGGTTAACTTCAGAGTTAATTCTTTTATTTTTATATGGCGCCGTCATAGCCGTTCATTCTTCTTACCAAAATAAAGATCAGGCCGATAAAATGGTTGCCATTCTAACCTTGGTCGGGTTGGTGGATTTACCCATTATCCATTATTCCGTTTATTGGTGGAATACACTCCATCAAGGTACAACACTCTCACTCTTTGCCAAACCAAAAATTGCGGCCAGCATGGCCTATCCCTTGCTGGTGATGATCATAGGCTTTACTGGGTATTGTGCCTGGTTAATTCTTCTGAAAGCGCGACGTGAGTTATTGCAGCGTGAATATCGTCAGGCGTGGGTTCGAGAGGTGCTATGAGACTATTGACACAATGGTTTGGCATGCATGGTTACGCGCCGTATATTTGGTCGGCTTATGGTCTGGTTTTTTGCGCATTAATTGCCAATATGGTCAGTGCACGTTGGCGGTATCGATGTGCTCGTCATCAACTGCGACTTAAATTGAAGCGTTTTTAAATGCATCCAAAGCGAAAACGTAAGTTAACCGTCATTTTATTGATATTAGCAGGGCTTGCCATGGCTGTTGGCCTCGTTTTATACGCACTACGCCAAAATATCAGTTTGTATTACTCGCCAACACAATTAAAGGGCGCACAAATTCCTGCTCATCAGCTGATTCGAGTTGGTGGCGTTGTGGTCCCTGGTAGTGTGATGCGCGATCGCGCTGGCTTATCGGTGCGTTTTAAAATTACGGACTATCAACAGGCCATTGAAGTGACATATCAAGGTATTTTGCCCGATTTATTTCGTGAAGGGCAGGGGATTGTGACCCAGGGACAGTTGGTGGATGAAAAACACTTTAAAGCGGTTGAAGTCTTAGCCAAACATGATGAAAAGTACATGCCACCAGAAGTCAAAGCCAGTTTGAAGAGAACGACATGATCGCAGAAATCGGTTTATTTTCATTGTGTTGGGCTCTTTTATTTGCTGCTTTGCTGGTTTTTGTTCCGCTGAGTGGGCTTTATTATCAAAAACTGCGATGGTCAGATGCAGTCGGTGTTTATGTGATGGGATTATTTGGTTGTTTGGCCAGCGCTTATCTGTGTTTGACACTTTGCTTTTTACAAAATGATTTCACCGTTACTTACGTATTAATGAACTCAAGTTTATCCTTACCCTGGTTTTACAAATTATGCGCGGTCTGGGGTGGGCATGAAGGTTCGATGTTATTGTGGGTGGTCATTTTGAGCTTGTGGATGCTGATGGTCCATTTTTTTAGCCGTGGTTTAGAACGGGACATGCGTGTGCGTGTCTTAGCGGTACTTGGTATGGTGAATGCTGGATTTATTTTGTTTTTATTAGCGACGTCTAATCCATTTGCTCGTCAATTCCAAATTTTACATTCAGAAGGACGCGATTTAAACCCTTTATTGCAAGACCCTGGTTTTTTATTTCACCCACCGATGCTTTATATGGGATATGTGGGATTTTCGGTGGCTTTTGCGTTTGCTATTGCAGCACTTTGGGTCGGACGGGTTGAAACAGCTTGGGCAAAATGGACAAGACCATGGACTTTGGCTGCGTGGTGTTGTTTAACAGCGGGCATTACCTTAGGCAGTTGGTGGGCTTATCGAGAGTTGGGATGGGGTGGATGGTGGTTTTGGGACCCGGTAGAAAATGCTTCATTTATGCCATGGTTGGTTGGTACGGCACTGATTCATTCGTTGATGGTGAGTGAGAAACGCCAGCAATTTGTTGCTTGGACTGTATTACTGGCGATAGCTGCCTTTTCTCTGAGTTTGGTGGGTACGTTTCTGGTTAGATCGGGTGTTTTAACCTCTGTTCATGCGTTTGCGGTAGATCCATTGCGTGGCTTTTATATTTTAGGTTTTTTATTTGTGGTGATTGGTGGTTCTTTGTTGTTATTTGCTTGGCGTGCCCGGACGCTGGAACATCCCGATAAACCTGAGGTTATTTCACGGGAAAGTGCTTTATTACTAAATAATGTGTTTCTTGCCGTTGCCATGCTGACTGTTTTGTTGGGTACGCTGTATCCCTTGTTGATTGATGGGCTGGGTTTAGGCAAATTATCGGTGGGTGCGCCCTATTTTAACGCGGTCTTCACTGCGTTGATGATACCGATGTTTGTGTTGATGGGCTTCGGCATTCATTTGCGTTGGCAGCAAGATAGCCTGGTTACAGTGGTGAAAAAATTGAGCGGTGTGATGGTGATCAGTTTATTGTCACCATCGATACTCATCGTATGTTTTAAATCGCCGGTTTCTTTACAGGTTTATCTAGGATTTACTGTGGCTTGTTGGATTATCTTAACCACGGGGCAAAGCTTATATCAGCGCTTTAAGAAAAACGGTTGGCATGGATTTAGTTTGTCTTACATGGGCATGGTGATTGCCCATGTCGGTGTGGGGGTGACGATTTTGGGGATTACCATTTCATCTGGTTATGGTTTGCAAGCCGATGTCAAAATGGCCCCCGGTGATGAAATTATCCTGGCGACGAATAGAGTTAAATTTGTCAGCGAGCGGGAGATAGTTGGCCCCAATTATCATGGCAGCCAAGCTCGTTTTTTAATCAATCAGAAAACGGTGATTTATCCTGAAAAGCGAATTTATGATGTGGCAAAGATGCCGATGACCGAATCAGCCATTGATGTAAATCCGTTACGAGATATATACATTGCGTTAGGTGAACCATTAGATGAAAGGGCGTGGTCCATTCGCATCTATTATAAACCATTGGTACGCTGGATTTGGAGTGGTGGCTTTCTGATTTTATTCGGGGGGTTCTGTGCTTTATTAAGTCCCCGATATTATAGGCGAAAATTAAACAATGAAATACGTTAATTGGAGATTGATTCCATTATTATGCTTTGTCCCATTCGCTATCCTTTTATGGCGGGGCTTGTTTTTAAATCCGAAAGATCTCCCGTCTAGCCAAATTAATCAACCCATGCCAACTTTTTCTTTGCCTTCGCTGTTGAACCCACAGTCTTCATTTTCTTCTAAAAACATCCTTCACAATATGGTGCTGGTGAATGTTTGGGCGAGTTGGTGCCCTGCTTGTACCGAAGAGCAGTTATTTTTATTGCAACTTGCTCACGATGGAGCCATAATTTATGGTTTAAATTATAAAGATAAACCTGATCTGGCGAAGCAGTGGTTACGTGAATGGGGCAATCCATATGTGGACATTGGGGAGGATAGGGCGGGGTCAGTGGCCCTGGATTTCGGCGTCTATGGTGCACCTGAAACATTCTTGATTGATAAGCAGGGCATCATTCAATATCGTTATGCGGGGCCGCTGAATCAGGCTGTTTGGCAGCGTGAATTTTTACCGAGGATGAAGCCTTGAGCCTGTTATCGAAAAGCAAACGCGGTGGATGTGATCAGCGTGAGACAACTCGGTTTTTTACAAACATAAAACAGGGGCTCTGGGATAATTCATCTTCTGAAATCCAACGGCGAAGTCTGAGTTCTCAACTGACTCTAGCGATTGCAATCGTGGCTTGGTTGATGGTGCTATGGGCAACGCCGATATGTGCAAACACAGCGCTTTATCCTTTTTCTGATCCCAAACAATCAGCTCAATTTCAACATGTCCTATCTGATTTACGTTGTCCAGTTTGCCAAAATCAAGATTTGGCGGATTCAAATGCGGCGATTGCGAAAGATTTGCGGCAACAAGTGTATCGATTGGTGCTTGTGGGAAAATCAGATGATGAAATTGGGGCTTATTTAGCGGCGCGCTATGGTGATTTTATTTTATTTAAACCCCCGATCAAAGCCATAACTTGCGTATTGTGGTTTGGGCCGGGTTTATTGATCATGGCTGGATTGATTGTTTTTTATTTAACTTGTGTTAACAGGAAAAAAAATGGGTGAATCTGGTCTGATTTGCGGTTTGTTGATCCTGAGTGGATTTGCCGTATTGGTTGCATGCTTTCCTTTTCGTCAAAATACAAAAGGTGCATGCATGTTGGCGGTGGTCTTGATTATTTTGGCCTTGCTTGGGTATTGGCAATGGGGCGGCTGGTCAGCGTTTTTGAGTTATCAACAGCAATTGGCAAAACAAGCACGCGTTCAGACGATGTTGAAATCGGTTAAGGGCGTTCAGGATTTAATCCTAAAATTGAAAAAACAGATCCGGCAAGATCCCAATAGCGCGCAAGGTTGGTATTTACTTGGGCGACTTTACAGCAGCCAGAATCAAAAAAAGCTGGCTGGTGCCGCCTTCGCGCGGGCTTATCAATTAAATTCTCATGAGGTTCAGTATGCAGTCAA
Organism: Legionellales bacterium; assembly: GCA_027449905.1. GTDB lineage: Bacteria > Pseudomonadota > Gammaproteobacteria > Legionellales > Legionellaceae > DAIDKT01. The sequence continues at coordinate 5,241 of DAIDKT010000072.1, read as the reverse complement.
TTATGCCAACAGTCTTTTTGATAGCTCCCATGATCTTGAGATAAACGCCAACCAAGAAGAGAGTCATCCCGATTCGGACCCCGTGTTGGATAGCGCTGATAATCTTTATGATCATACACAGGAAGGACACCGTCAGGATGAGCAAGCTCGACAGATTTTACTCCAAGTATTAAAACAAGATCCACATCAACCAGATGCCCTCGCGATGTTAGCAATGGATGCATACCATCGTGGTTTATATAAAAAAGCCCTGGGTTATTGGCAACAACTCCTAAGCCTATTGCCGCCTAGTTCAGCGGAAGCGGCGTCGGTGCGCAAAGCAATGGCTAGGTGTCTCCGGCATGGTGGCGTTTCCTTGAAAGGCGCTGAATAGTTACGAATATTCAAGCGCTGCTATGAAGATTAAGCACCGCACCCCATGAGCTTAGCTGCCTGCAACTGTTTCAGGGGCGAGAGTGCCGGATTTGCCATCGCTGTGACAGGTAAATAAAAGGTTTGTTCTAATAAAAACTGTCCACTGAGTGCCGCATGAGAGACATGATCGGTGAAGACTAACCAGGTACTTTGCGCAGGAAAATTAATTGCCTGCTTTTGTAGTTGTTGTTGATATTTTTCATCGAGTTTCATCTGATCATGTAGGTGTAGCATGTAATGATCATAAGCTGAGCGTTTTGTTTTCGTTGCTTTTATTAAATGCAATACTCGCGCTTTAGTTGGGTTAAAACCTGGCAATTTACTTGAAAATTTTTTTAGCACGTCAGCAAATGGTTCACCAACCTGCCATGCCCGTGGTTCTCCATGAGGGTTGATGTTGCAAAAAACTCTAAAAATGCGCAGACCATTCACTGGAGTTGCAGAAAATGCATCAACATGGATGCGTGTGTCATCCTTGCGTTTTGAGCTTACCCTTCCCTTGATCTGGGCCGGACGATAACTGGTTCTCCCCCAAATTAGATCCCCAGTGTATTGAGGTAAGAGGGTATCAACCAATTGACGAGCATACAAAGCATACTGGTGCATCAACTGGTGTGTAGCGGTTGTTAATGCAACCGACCGAACGCAGCCGGATAGCTTATTACTTGTATAATCATAGCTAATATTTTTGCGTTTAGCCGGCAAAATATTATCAGAAAATAAAGCAGGATCAGCTGACAGAATTTGCATGGTGTGATTAGGTAAATAGATGATTTTACCCGATTCAAGCGCAGATAAGACTTCTTGCTCATTCAAATTATCAAGTGCATTGTTATTGATGGTATATAGGTTTTGATCCATGATTGATTTGAACATCAAAAAAATGAAGTTAGTTTGGCATAACAAAAATATTTAGGCAATTTTTTTTCAGAGCCCGAGACCCTGAAAAAAGGTAGTCGAATTGTGCGAAAACATCAGTTTTTAATAAGTGTGCTAATATTATACCATGTGGTATTCATTGTTCACGGGTCATCCCGAACACAGTGAAGGATCTTCTGAAATAGATACAAGCCTAGTTAATTAGAGATCACTGCGTTCAGGATAATGTACACGGGGAGTCAATGACGCTAAGTTAAGTAACAATCAGTACCCGTTCGGGCTGAGGAGAGGCGTTAGCCTCGTCTCGAAGCCTTGGTCAATAGACTTCGAGACGGCGTAAAAGCCTCCACAGCCCGAACTTATCGAATTAAATTTAAACAAATAATCGTTAACTTAGTGCCATGAACCTGGGGAGTAAGATTAAATTCAGATGAACCAGAAAACAGTAAGATTTTTAGGTTTAATCAAGAGAATTGATGATGACATCAAACACAAGTGAAATCAGCGAGGTTTCTACAAGCCTTAAAACACAACTTCAACAGTTGGGGGTTGTCGACTATTCGCTTGTAGACAATTTTTTAAATAGTCCATCAACCGAATATTTTCTAGCTTTAGAAAATTTGTTTATTGAAAAATATACTGACAAACACGTGCAAGAGCTGAGAAATTTAGTAAAGAAAATTGGATGTGGACTAGGTGTGGGTGCGGAAGACGAATTTCTTGATAATTCTCCAAAATTTAAAGAGTTTGAAGCGCTTTGTATTGATGTGGTTATTAAAGCCTATCATCCTAAAAAAGCAGTAAAAAATATACTTAATCAAGCCAATGATCGTTATGAATCGATAAAAAATATACTTGTTGCTCAAGGAATACATGAAAATGTAAATGTAAATGCGTCGACTCTAAAACTATTTCAAAATTTTGAGACATGTCGCAAAAAGGCCATGGAGGCTCAATTCGATATTGGTAAAACATTTCATAAATTGTGTGCAATTGAAAAATATCGTATATGCATGGTGTCTGAGACTGACAATAGGGATCATATTATCCAAAGTGTGTTTCTACGGAGACATATTTCTTATGCTCTTCAAAGGTTAAATCATTACATATCTACAGATTTGATTGATAATGACGGTATACGCTCATCTATTTCGAAACGATTACATAAAAAAATATCCGAACTTATCGAAATATATGATGATGTTTCTTCTCAAAATAGCTATTTTGCAAATTTAAGTCATCTGCACGCTGAAATTAAACGGTTGATTAATGACGAAATCAACAAGTGTGATCAGTCAACTAAATATAGTTGGTTAGGAAAGACCGATTATAGTGTGCGTTCTTGTTTACGAGGAATTGGCCGATTGTTTGATTATCTATTTACATGGATACAAACCAACAAATGGGATGCTGTTTATGATAAAGATTTTTCACGTGAATGTTATATTAGTCCCTCTGCAAATGAAATTCAACGACGGATTATGCATCGCTTAATAGAGTATATAGAAAACGAAACTGATTTACATGCTGAAAAGATAAAAAACAGATCACTTTGATTGATATAAACCCTCGTTTCAATTTTATCGAGAGATTTACCTTTTAGGATGAGTGCAGGTCTCTGATAGGATTATTTATGTGAAAAAGTTTTGAATAACTGATAACATTTGCTAGTACAACATGCCGTCGTGAAACGTTGTACAAGGAACTGTTTATTTTTTTGGAGATAACGTCTGATGCGATGTTTCGTGATATGCCTATTGTCTTGTTTGTCTTTGATGTCTTCCGCAGAGACGGCCCCCATGCTGGAAACATTACACTTAGATTGGTTTGAACCGGATACGTCGTTACAACATGATTTTTATGCGCATGCAAATGGGCGCTGGAAAAAAAATAACCCGATTCCACCGGATTACGCAAGTTGGGGGTCCTTCTCCGTTTTAGAAGAACAAAATATGCACATCATTCATCAGATGTTAGAGGATATTATCAAGACCAAACCAGCGCAACCCGGTAGTGTTGAACAAAAAGTGGGTGATTTTTACTACAGTGGTATGGATACAAGCAGCATCAATCGATTAGGAGCCACCCCTTTGGCTACGGAGTTTGCTAATATTGACGCAATACATGACCAATCTACTTTACAGGCAGAAATTGCCCATTTGCACCGGATGGGTGTAGGTGTGTTATTTGACTTTGGTAGTATGCAAGATTTTAAAGACAGTTCCCGCATGATAGCAGCGGTTTCTCAAGGTGGACTCAGTTTGCCAGATAGAGATTACTACCTGAAAAATGATAAAAAATTTGTAACCATCCGCAAGCAATTTGTTCAGCACATAACCAAGATGATGGGGCTGCTTGGGGAAACAAAAGCAGCAGCTTCTCATGCAGCCCAGACAATCTTAAAAATTGAAACAACTTTAGCACAAGCCTCGATGACGCAAATAGAGCAGCGTGATCCAGATGCCATTTATCACATGCTGCAATTCAATCAACTATCCGAATTAACCCCTCATTTTTCATGGACTGACTATTTCAAAGCGATGGGGGTTCCTGAGGTGACTGAAGTCAACATGGCAATGCCAGGATTTATGAAAGCGGTGAATCAGGCGTTGGTTCAAACCTCCCTCGCTGATTGGCAAACCTATCTGCGGTGGCATTTATTAAGCGAAGCTTCAGCATATCTTTCAAAACCTTTTTTAGAAGAATCTTTTCGCATGCATGCGCAGTTGACCGGGGTTAAATCGTTGCCGCCACGATGGAAGCAAGTTGTTGGTGTAGAAAATGGGTTGTTGGGTTTTGCCGTGGGGGAGCTGTATGTAAAAAAATATTTCTCCCCGCGTGTGAAAGTCGAGGTGTCAAAGATGATAAAAAATATTCGAGAGGTTTTGCGTCATGATCTCCAACATTTATCTTGGATGAGCGCAGCAACTCGTCAGGCTGCGATCAAAAAGCTAGACTTAATGCAAGATCGCGTTGGTTACCCAGACAAATGGCGGGATTATTCAACGCTTCATATTGATCGCGGACCGTATATCCTCAATGTGCTGCGTGCTAGTGCATTCTTAGTGAAACGAAATTTAGATAAAATTGGTAAACCAGTTGATAGAAATGAGTGGGACATGACACCGCAAACTGTCAATGCTTACTATGACCCATCTATGAACAATATTAATCTCCCCATGGGCATCCTGCAGCCACCCTATTTTGATCCAAATGCGCCAGCCTCTGTTAATTATGGTGCAATTGGCGCCGTGATTGGTCATGAAATTACCCATGGATTTGATGATCAAGGGGCCAAATTTGATGACAAAGGCAATCTACACAATTGGTGGATGCCTGTTGACTTAAAAAAGTTTCAAGAAGCAACTCAATGTATTGCCGAACAATTTTCTCAATATAAAGTCAACGGGAACGTCCCAGTTCAAGGAAAATTGGTGGTTGGAGAGGCGACTGCCGATCTGGGGGGATTGAGTTTAAGTTATCGGGCTTTTAATCGGACAGAGGCGTATAAAACCGCGCCGATAATCCATGGGTATACCCCGGATCAACAATTTTTTATTAGTTATGCCCATATCTGGGCTAACAATATTCGTCCTGAACAAGCACATAATTTGATTATGATTGATCCCCATCCCCCAACACAATACCGGGTAAATGGGACCTTAGCAAATATGCCGGAATTTAAAGCCGCATTTGGTATTCCAGAAACCGGCGCCATGGTCAATAAAAAGAGATGCGTGGTTTGGTAGGTTTTTCTGAGACTCGACTTTAGCCATTTTTCCTTAATCCGTTCGCCCTGAGGAGCGAGCGTAGCACGCGTCTCGAACTGAGTGATCCCCACGAATTTACCAAACACGATTAATCTCCTGTTCAATAATCTCCTGCAACGTTCTAGGGTCAGGAGCTAATGAAGCAAGCTGGTTATGCTCAATCATGAGTTTTCCGAGG
>DAIDKT010000071.1 GCA_027449905.1 Legionellales bacterium | reverse complement strand
CAAGTGATCTAATCGTTGTACCTCAAAACGGGATGCATCCATTTCTGCCTCGCAAAAAGCAGTAATAGATCAAAATCAGATCCACGTGTCAATAGTTTTGTGCAGAAAATTAATTTAGAAAGTTACTGCGGAATGACGGATGTAATCGTTTATTAAAATGGTACGAGGAAGAAAAAAATATTGATGAAATGATCGTGTATTTATCTACGTATCTTGGCCATGGAAGCACAATAGATACCTATTGGTATTTAACGGCTACACCTGAATTATTTGCTATTGTTACGAAGCGATTTGAAGAGTTTACTCACTGTGAGAGGGAGGATCGTTATGAAAACAAGGAATGAGTTTTCTAAATTATTGCAAAATTATTTCTGCCAATACTTAATTGATCAGAGACGTGTTAGCGATAGAACAGTTCAATCTTATAGAGATACTTTTTGTCTATTATTAAAGTTCGCTGAAAAAAATAATATCAATTCTCCATCAAAATTATGCTTGTCAGATCTCAACGCCGATTTCATTGTTAAATTTCTTGCTTATCTCGAATCAGGAAGAAATAACTCAATAACAACCAGAAATATTCGGTTAGCAGCAATACGCTCATTTTTTAGATATGCAGAATTTCATGAGCCGGAATCGCTACCAGAAATACAACGTGTATTATCAATTCCAATGAAGCGTCATGATCATAAACTAATTGGATTTTTAACAAAAGAAGAAATAAATGCAATTTTAGATTCGGTCGAGAAAGATACATGGAGTGGAAGAAGAGATCATGCGTTGCTTACAACTTTATATAATACAGGAGCAAGGGTATCTGAGATTATTTCAGTTAAACGATGCGATATTAGATCAAATGATCACTTCTTTATTTTATTACATGGCAAAGGCAGAAAAGAGCGCTCAGTCCCTCTCTGGAAAAGTACGAGTGCTCTTTTAAAAAAATGGTTAGAAGAAATCAACACGGATCCTCAAACGCCTTTATTTCCTAATCAGTTTGGTGACATGATGACGCGATCTGGTGTTGAAGATCGCATAAAAGTCGCCGTTCACAATGCGATACCTATATGCAACTCATTATTTCGTAAAAAAATTAGTCCTCATGTTATCCGACACACAACAGCAATGCATTTATTACAATCCGGAGTTGATTTAACAGTTATTGCTTTATGGCTTGGTCACGAAAATATTACTACTACTCACAAATACATGGAGGCTGATTTACAAATGAAGGAAAAAACGTTGAGAGCGTTAAGTGATCCTAATCAAAAAGCAAAAAAAAGAAAGTTGCCTGATAGTTTAATAAAGTTTTTGGAGGGGCTGTAATTATGCTGAGTCACAATCGAATGAAACACCATGATAACAGGCCAAAATTTAATTTACTTTACATAAAAAGGTACTCCGCACAACGTCTTTTAGGCAAAGCTTTAGTGATCTTAATGGGTTTATGTATGTCGTGTGTGTCCATGGCGAATACGTATGTATTTGTGAGTTTTTCCATGCCTGAAACGTTGATGATTGAAACGTTACAAGAGTGTGAACGACTACATATTCCGGCTATCTTAAATGGTTTGTATCAAAACTCCATGCCGGAAACTGCAAAACAGATCATGGCGCTATCTAATCAGATACCTAATCTATCGTTGCAAATTGATCCTACCGCGTTTGAACGCTTTAACATCCATCAAGTACCGGCTTTAGTGGTAGCACGAGGCAATTGTTTTGATGTGATTTATGGAACCTTGCCGCTGGCTGAAGGTTTGGATCGTATAAAACGCAAAGGCGAATGCAAGGATGGTGTGCAATGAAGGCACTTTTATTACTCTTGTTATTGGCGCAGGGTGCGCCTCACGCCAATCCTTCGACGGATACTGCAATCGCAGCACGTGCACAAGCGATGCAATCCATGCAAGCCTTTCACCCACAGGATGTTATCTCTAACTTTACGCCAACACCGCGTGAATCGAGTTTGCAACCGAATGTGAGTGGTAACGATAAGTTATTACAACAAGAAGCAAACGTGCGTATCAATCAAGAAGAGACCGCACGGTTTGTGATAACTGAAGAACAACATAGAGCCAAAATAACACCGAACCCAACGGAAATCGCAGCGGCTTCACGTTTGATAGAGAACAGTGAGGCGCAAACGCCTGCGGTGGGTTGCGCTGATGGTAAATGTGATCTCACTACATCTGATGTGAGTGATGATATCAATGAAGGCGTTAGTCGATTAGGTGCAGTTGCAGGTACGGCACAGGCAGTTGCGGCGAATCAAGTCCAAACCCAACAGCCCGCTATTTTCAGAGGTGCGATACAGGAATGTGAAAAGTACATGTGGGGTATGCGTGATTGCTGTACTGATGATGGTTTTTTAGAGGGGGTTATCAATTGCCCGCGTGAATTACAAATCTTGCAACTGGCGAAACGTGAGCATCGGGTGGTGTATGTGGGGCATTACAAACCTCATCGATTCAGTACTACACGCTATCGGTATTGTGTTTTCCCAACCAAGCTTGCGGGCATTGTGCAAATTCAAGGACGTTTTGCGCAGTTGGGTATTGGATTTGGCAGCGTATGGCATCCTGACTGTCGTGGGCTCACGCCGGAAGAACTTGAACGTATTAATTTTAAAACGCTTGATTTAAGTAAGATGGTGGCAGAGCTCGTTGGTAAAAAGAATATCCCACAAGACGCGGCAATGGATGCGGTAAACAGCGCGCATGTGAATAGCATGCATGATAAGGGGCGCGCGCATGATTAAGCGATTGTTGTTCTTGAGCCTAATTTTGTTAATGCAGGGCCTTTATGCTGAAACACCGGCCGGATTTCTTTGGTATAACGTGCCCCACGTTGCGCGGCAGAAAAAGCACCCAGGTGTAGCGTTTCATCAATTAAGTTACACGGACAAAGATGCCGTATTACGTTTTTATACCATGGAAGCCCTGCATAAAGTACGCTTTACGCATAGCCTGGAAGATGAACGGGTATTTTTAGCCCTGCAAGATTATTGGTTGCGTGAGGCGTCCCTTCATGGGCAACTCAACCAACAAGCGTTATTGCAATACCCAGAATACGATTTCTCGGTGACGCATCCCACCTCAAATTTAGGCACAAAGTTACAGGACTCTATCAAGTATGCACGTCAGCACAAAACGTTAAGAGCACTCGCGCAAAATGCTGGTTTGTTATTTTTCTATCGTGCAAAGAACCCCATAGACCTTCAACAAATCCCGATTTTACGTGATTTTTGTAAGACGCATCATTTTTCATTGATTCCCGTCAGTGTGGATGGCGCCATATCACCGGATTTGCCGAATTCTCGACGAGACAAAGGACAGGCCGACAGTTTGCGCGTACGTTATTTTCCAGCCGTGTTATTGGTGAATCCGAAAACGCATCAAACATTACCGGTGGCTTATGGATTAACCACGCAAGATGTGTTGACGGCACATTTGATGTTGGTAGCTAAGCAATTTCAAGGAGAAGCAGTATGAGAAAGATATTGGTATGGGGCTGTTTACTTTTATCACTGGGTCAGGTGTATGCTGAATCGAGCCGCGAAGTCTTGACGCAACAGATTGCCACGCATGAATCGCATAATCCCCAAACGGCAACAATATCTGCGAGCACGCCATTTTTCAAAAATCATGTGCTTCTATTTTTCTTTGCAAGCAGTTGTCCGCATTGTCATCAACAAGCACCCATTTTAAAAGACTGGGCCAATAACCATGGCGTTACCGTGGATGCGCGTACTTTGGATGATAAACCATTGCCCGAATTTCCAACTGCAACCACGGCAACCGCATCACTCGTAGAAACAGCGTTTAGAGGCAACAGTATTCGTTATCCGGCGCTTTTTGTGATGAACCCAGCCTCTGGCGTACTTTATCCGGTAGCAATCGGTGGCATGACGCTTGATGAATTGAATACGCGAATGCAAACGCTTGTTCCTAAAATTATTGCTTATGAACAAGGAGGCCATTCATGAAAAAAAGAATGGTTTGGTTGATTGGCCTTGTAAGTTTTTCCATGCAGGCCATGAGTGACGTGAGTGCTGACTTGGATACGTTTTTTAATAATGCGGGCTATGCATCCAATACCACGAACGTTCAAGCGTATGAATCCCAAGCCTCTGGTTTCTTTGGCGGCGGAACGCTATATGCACGGGCACCAGTTCGCCAATATGAATTGGTAACGCTAGATATGCCGGACTATCTTGCGGGCTGTGCGGGCATCGATTTATTTACTGGCAGCTTAAGCTACATCAGCGGTGAAAAGCTCACCAATTTAGGTAAACAAATCATGACGAATGGTGGTGCTTATGCGGTAGATGTGATGTTGGCGACCACAGTACCAGAATTAAAACAGGTACGTGATTTTCTACAAGCCACCGTTCAGAAAGTTAATCAATCTAGCATCAATTCGTGTGAAATGGCGCAAAATTTGGTGGGCGGCGTGTGGCCGAAAACGGTCGCAAGTCAACAAAAAATTTGTAACGACCAATTGCGGATGAGTAAAACTGGAGGTGCTCATGATTATGTGTCGGCCCACATGGCGTGCTCAGGTGATGCCTATCATGAAACAATGGATAATGCGTCAAAAGACCCTGCGCGTAAAAAACAAGTGGTTCTCAACAAAAATCTGGTGTGGTCGATGTTGCAAGCATCACCATTTGTGGGTGACAACACAGAACTTGCGGAACTCATGATGAGTCTAACCGGCACGATTATTATCGATAAAAACGGAAAAGTAACGCAAGTGCCATCAATGGCCGATAACGGTGAGCTTATTCGTGCGCTATTAGGAACATCTGGTTCTAATCAAGCACAAATTTGGCGTTGTGATGAGTCCAAAAACTGTTTGAATGTAAGCTTAATCACGATAACGATCCCAGAAACAAGCGCGTTAAGTGGGCGTATTCGTACGCTTATTCATTCCATTGATGAAAAACTTAAAAGCGACGAGAAATTATCAGCGATAGAAACAGGATTTTTGGAAATGACATCATTGCCGGTGTTGAAGTTTTTATTAGTGCTCAATAGCACGCAGTATGGTAATGCGGCAGTCGATATTGAGGGTTACTCCACATTGATAGCAAGCGACCTGTTACAACAATATTTAAGTCATCTGTTACAAACAGTATCCATGGCCGCGATGGGCAGTACGTTACCTGATGATTTATTACGTGATTTACGTCATCGCATTGAAAAAGCTAACACACAAATTGCTGCCATTGAGCCGCAGGTGGGGCGTAAATTGACGGAGAAACTCGCCTTGATTCAAAATGTGGCACGAGTCGAGAAACAATTAGCGGCGAGCTTAAACACAGTAGGTGCGGCATGATTACTATTCATGTATTAGGGTTTGGTGAGTTATACCAACAGCTATTGAATGCAGTTGCTGCCATGATGGGCCAGTCGTTTTTTTCAAGTTTTTTAAAATTAACTGCACTCATGGGCATCATCATGGCATCCGTGGGCTATATTAAACAACGCGATCCGATGATTTATGCTAAATGGGTCATTGGGTATGTGCTGGTGTTGCAATTGGTCATCACGCCAAAAACGCTGGTGGAAATTTATGATATTTCTGCACAACGCTCAATTCCCGTTGCAAATGTGCCGGTAGTGTTTGCAGTGACGGCGAGTTTGATTACCACTGTCGGTGTTGGATTGGCTGAAAGCTATGATTCACTGTTGTCGTTACCCGATGATTTGGTCTACACCAAAACAGGTAGTCTTTTTGGATCGAAAATCATTCAGGCCTCACGAGATTTTCGTATCATGGATCCAGGGCTTAAAGCGGAAATGAATGAATATCTACGTAACTGTGTGGTGGGCGATATTCGCTTGAACCATAAATACAGTGTCAGTGATTTAAGTACCAGCAAAAACATTTGGGATTTAATCAGTAAAGATGCCTCCCCTTTGCGAAGAACGGCAGTGAATGGCATGAGTGTTGCGTGTCAAACCGCAGCAAGTCCAAGTGGTACCTATAGTCTGCGCGCGAAATTAAATGCCGAGATTAAAAAAGCCTACACCTTTTTTGGTATTAATCTGTTTAGTCATGCGCGTCAAAGCAATTATGAAAAGCTGTTCGAAACGCACCTTCAATCCAGTTTTGACTATTATCAGAAGATGACGGATACATCCGCTGACATTTTTTTACAATCCATGATGATCAATGCGGTTGGTGATGGGATTAAAGATTACCAGGCGTTTACCGATAGCACTGCGGGTGTGGTGAATAATCAAGTGACGAAATCGCAAGTGCAACACCGTTGGTCATGGGCCATCATGGGTCAAAAAGCAGCGTGGTCGCTGCCAATTCTGCACACACTCTTAACCGTTTTATTGTTCGGAATATTCCCTGTCATCATTGCGATGTCGACCCTGCCAAATGGGGTGGCGATTTTTAGGGGCTATTTACAGTTTTTTATCTCGTTGCAATTTTGGCCGGTGTTGTTTGCTATTCTTAATGCGGCAATGACGATGTATGGAAGCGCACAATCCTCTCAATATGGCGGCATCACCATAGTCAATATCGATAAAATCGATGAGCTGCATGCAGATTTATCAGGTGTAGCCGGTTATTTGATGCTGATGATCCCTTTCTTAGCGAAGGGACTTGTGTCCAACTTAAGTGATGCATTTAGCAACTTGGCTACCAGCATGACCGGTCATTTGCAAGGTTCAGCCATGAGTGTGGCTAATGATGCAGCGAGTGCGAGTTTTAGTTTTGGGCAGACAGGATTTTATAACACGAATGCGAATTCCTTCTCAGCCAATAAACATGATAATAATTGGACACACATGCATGGCATGCACAGCGAGCAATTGGCTACAGGTGTTATTAAAACCCATACCCCCAGTGGGGATACAGTATTCGATGTGTCACCTGGAATGACAAAAAGCGCCGTTTCCATCAATACAGCTAAAGCATTAAGTGGTTCACTGAATCAAGCATTTGAAGAATCAAAACAAGCCACACAAAATGAAAGTACGCACTATCAAACCTCGCTTTCTAATTTTGCTCATCGTGCGGTGCAATTATCTAAACTACAAGGTCATGACACGCGCTTTGGCAATGGTGTTTCAGACAGTGAATCTAGTCAATATAGTCAAGCATTATCGACCATGGCTAATATTGCGCGTGATGTATCGAAGCGTTCTGGCGTAGGTCAAGAGGAGGTTCTAGCTCATTTAACCGGTGCTGGGACTCATTGGCAGGCAGGCATTTCAACCGATCGGAGTATCTTAGGTGCGCTTGCTAAAGTCACTATAGGCGCTCAAGGGAGTGCCGATATTCACGGCCGATTTGATCGCACTTCAACTAGCCAAGATCGTTATCATGAAGGAACGGATACTGGTATTTCTGCGAGAGAGGCGCAAGACTTTAATGAGGCACTCAACCATGTGCGGCATTTTACACAAACACATCATTTTGATGAAAATGCGTCACTTAGCGAAAGTCTTTCTAAGCAAATTGGTGCTGATTTACGTGACGCACAAACAGCAAGTCACAACATGGAAGCATCTCTTGCGCGTTCATCACGCATAAGCTCTGCCAAACATTATGTGGAATCACATTCAGCACAAATTAATACCGATCTGAATCAATCCTTCCCTAAATTTGTAGATCAACAGGTTGGTCATGCTAAACGCGATCAATTATTTTCACATCCGGGGGACACAGCTTCATTACAGACGCTTGAAGCATTAGGGAGTGAGTTTATCTCCCAGAAGCGTGATACGTTATTGGCTGAGTTTGGTAACCAAGGACAAGGTTCAAAATTAGATGCAACGTATCAACAAAATGCGCACGATTTATCAAAGAATAGTGAGCTGAGAAACAGGTATACTCAAACAACAAATACACTTCAATCAAGCGCAAAACTCCAACTTGGTGTAGACTCTGCGGGTGATCATTTACTACAGCAAGTCCAACATCAAATAATCGATGCCCAAGGAAGATTGGCTGAGAAAACACATCACATCGCTGCAACATCAGAGGCTCTGCATACAAAAGCAGATCAAACGATTGCACGCATAAAAAACAAGGCAACTGATGGCGTGATCCCAGGACATGCTGTTGATCGTGTCGCAAAATTTATACATCTTAAAAAGGAGGAAGAAGAATGAGTCACTTAAAACAACAAATCCACGCGGATCTAAAAACACTACAATCACTGGATTTAGATATCTTGCCTGCAAAAATTTATTATGGGGAGATGCTAAAATTTTTTACGATACTGTGGAGTAGCTTTTTAGGTATACAGTTGATAGCCGCGAAGGCTATCAACAAAATGGGTGTTTGGCAAGATTATTTTGAGCGTTACGCCGAGCACGAATCATCCATTTATGGAAAGATGTGGCTTGGATGCATCATATCATCCTTCGTTATTAGTTTGTTTTTGCTGTCACGGATTAAGCTTTATGTGATTTTTAAATATCAAATTAGACAACACTTACAAACAGGGCTTTTATTAACTCGAAAGATGCGTCAAATAGCCTGTGTTTTTTATGGGTTATTTGCTTTTTTCATCTTCCCTTGTACTTTGTTTTGTGACCCAGATGTAACGTTATTCGCGGCAATAGGCGCCATCATTTTTACAGCACTTGCTAGTCAATTTTTGATTGGCATGGAATTAACTCGCGTCGGTGTTGGTGTGTTACTGGAAGCGGTCTCTGCTTTATTTGGAAAAAATGAAAAATCAGAGAGAAACATACCATGACAACACATACGCCGAATCATAAGCACTTCACTCGTGGCGGACAAATTGCCTTCCACAATTTACGCATGCTCTTTCAGATCAACAAAGCATTATTTACCGTGCATTGCGTCAGTTGGGTGGTAATCTGTGCGGCACTGGTCTGGTATTTCATTCCCAAAGAGATCGTCATTCAAGTGGCGGACTATGAAGCGGCAACTGTTTTAAAGTTAGTGGGTAAGGAACATGTGTTTAACATTCCCTATCCCGGCGGCGTATTGAAGCAATCGGTACATGCGTTAACGACACATTCCTATTATCCAAATATAGCGGTCATGTGTTTAAATAAACTTATTCAATGCGCTTGGATGGCATTGGGTGTTTCATTGGCAATGGCTGTATTACTGTCTTGGTATTTTGTTAAAAAAGGGAAGTTTCAGTCAAAAAACCAATTTATTCGTGGAAGCATTCTTGCCGATCCCAGTATGGTCAAACGGCAAATCATCAAAAATAAAATGCATTCAGAGATCACTATCGATGGGTTCCCATTGATCAAAGACAGCGAAGTACAGCATTTATTAGTCCACGGAACCGTGGGTACTGGTAAAAGTCAATTGATGATGAAGATCTTGGATGCGCTGCGTCAACGTGGGGATCGCGTCATTGTGTATGATAAAGGTTGCGCGTTTATACCCCATTACTTTGATGAAACACGCGATATGGTCTTGAATCCTTTTGATGAACGTTGTGCAACTTGGGATTTGTGGTGTGAAGCTCCACGCGATTCTGATTTAGAGAATATGGCAGAAAGCCTGATTCCCATAATCGGCGAGTCTGATCCTTTTTGGGTGAATGCCGCACGCACGGTTTTTGTATCAACCGCAAGTAAGATGCGTCACGATGAACAGCGCTCGTTAGAAAAGTTATTGCACCTGTTGTTAGTCAGCGATTTCTCTCAATTGGAGAATTACCTTATTGGCACGCCAGCCGCAACGCTTATGAGCTCTAAAATTGAAAAAACAGCCATTTCAGTTCGCTCTGTGATTACAACTTATTTAAAGTCCGTGCAATCACTTGCCGGTTTATCGGGTGAGGCTTTTTCCATTCGTGATTATCTGTTAGATGAGAAACAATCCGGTTGGCTTTTTATATCAAGCAACGGTGAACAACATAAAGTACTAAAACCCTTGATGTCGATGTGGTTGGCTATGGCATCTTTGACGATGTTGAGCCTTGAACCTGATTCAAAACGACGTATCTGGTTTATTTGTGATGAATTACCCAGTCTTCACAAACTCCCCTTATTGGGTGAAACCATTGCTGAAGTGCGTAAATTTGGTGGCTGCTTTTTATTGGGCATGCAAAGTTTTTCACAATTGGAAAAAGTCTATGGTCGCAGTGGCGCTGCTGAGATTTTTGATTTACTTAATACACGATTTTTCTTCAGAAGCCCGAGCAGCGATATGGCGCGACTTGTTTCTCGAGAACTCGGTGAAGAGGATTTAGACGAGTCGCGAGAAAATTATTCTTATGGGGCCAATAGCGTTCGTGATGGTATTTCGCTCAGCAATCAACGTGTGAGCCGCCCGATTGTGTCTTATCCTGAAATTTCAGAACTCCCGAATTTATCATGCTTCGTCCGATTGCCAGGTCAATATCCTGTCACCAAGCTTACGTTACAACATCAACAACGCACTGTGATTGCAGATGCATTGATAATAAGACCACAAGAGATAGCAGCTATTTCGAACAGTCCTCATCAAAATGAAGAAAAAATAGACCATGGCAAATCCATGCAAAAAATCCCGATTCAACATAAAGAATGGGTCAACGAATATTTGGATTAAGGTGAGTGCATCATGTTAAGCATCAAGCCATTAGACTCAGCCAAAGACTCTCATGATTATTACATGAAGGCAGTGGCTTATTATCAAAGTGATTCAACCGCAACGCAATGGCTTGGTTCCGGAAAATCCTATTTAAACCTTGAAGGCAGTATTGATTCGGCAACATTTTTAAGTTTACTGCAAGGCCATCTTTCGAATGGCCAAAAATTACAAAACCCACAAGGCGAACATCGCCCAGGGTTTGACATGACATTCTCTGCCCCTAAAAGTGTCTCCATATTAGTGGGACTTGGTGCGGCACCTGAGCTCATGAAATTTCATGATGATGCGGTTAAACATGCAATATCGCATATTGAAAAAGAATTTGCTGAAGCGCGTGTACACCGAGATGGGCAAATGATGTATGAAAAAACAGGTAATTTATTAATCGCGGCCTTCAGGCAACCCAGTTCTCGTGCGAATGATCCGGCACTTCATACACATTGTGTCGCGCTCAACATGACTTTTCTCAATAACAAAGCCCGTTCTCTAGCTAGCGATAAATCTCGCATACATGGCGTTGTTGAGCAAATTCAAAATCATGCACATTATGGTGGGTTGTTGTATCGCCAGCATTTAGCGAATAGCCTGAAGGAAGCAGGATTTTATTTACGATTAACCGGTGAGGGGTTATTTGAAATCGATGGGATACCCAAAGAGGTTTTAACTGAATTTTCAAGACGTCGTGAAGACATTGAGCGCTTGATGCGAGATAAAGGTTGGTCTGGTGCCAAAAGTGCGACACTTGCAACCTTAATGACACGCTCAAGCAAAGAAGAACCCGGGCCGGAAATATTGATTGCGGACTGGAAACAACGTGCAAAAGATTTGAATTTTGATGCGCAAGCTTTCATGCAATATGGTGATAAAATCACGCCCTCTCAAAATTTAGGGTCGATGATCAAAGCGAAATTATTTGCTCTATTGGGCAGAACCAATTTAGATAATATTTCTGAAATTGATGCCGCCAAAGCATGCGTTTCTGTCGCTATTGAAGCATTAAGCCAACGGACATCTATATTTACTGAACGAGCATTATTAACTGAAAGTCTAAAACATAGTTTGGTTCATGAGCGTCCTATCTCTCAAGCATCGATTAGTTCAGCTATTGCTGAAGAACAGTCGCAACAATATTTATATGCCGCGCTTTGCAAAACAACGAAAGAAACTTATCTCACGACACCCTGGCTACTCACACTGGAATCAGAAACGATTGCTCGTATTGAACATAACAAAAACACTGTTAAATCCATTGCCACATTACAAGAGGTCATTGCTTTTCAAAAAAATAGAAGAGCGCAATTAGCTTATCCAATGACGCCTTCACAAATCGAGGCAATGAACGTGCTTTTAACCACCGAAGATAGGTATTTAGCGATTCAAGGTTATGCAGGAACCGCTAAAACCACCATGTTGGCAGAAGCACGACTTCTTATGGAAGAAAAGGGATATCAATTACGAGGTATTGCCGTTGCAAGCTCTGCAGCAAACGAATTACAAACTAAATCAAGCATTCGCTCGGATGTATTTCCAGTTATTTATCAAACACTAAAAGATGCCCCTAAACGAAGTCTAAAAAATACGGTTTTCATTGTAGATGAAGCTTCCATGCTTTCTTCTCCTCAAGGTCATGCTTTATTAAAACATATTGAACGGACAGAGGCGCGACTGGTCCTTGTCGGTGATAAAGCGCAATTATCCAGTGTGAATAACGGTCGAATTTTTGGTTTAACGCAAGAATATGGCATTGAAACCGTCGTGATGGATGATATTGTGCGGCAAAAAAATACATTATTAAAAGAGGCTGTACTTCATACAACTCGTGGTGAAATTAATGAAGCACTGTCTAAATTAGACATCCAAGCTTTATCCACACATGAAGAGCGCATACAGTGGATAGCCGAACAATGGTTATCCAGGAATCCAGATGAACGAGAATCTACATTGCTATTCGCACCAACGCATCGCGATCGTGAAGCGATTACACACCTCATTCGTGATGGTTTAAAAGAAAAAGCTGAATTACAGGGAGAGGCTTGGATACAATCGATCTTGAAAGCAAAACCAATGGAAGCCATTCAACAGCGTTTTGTTGCCTATTATCAGAAAGACGACGTCATTCGATTTAATCAAAATATAAAACGACATGGCGTTCAGCAAAATCATTATTACCTCGTGGGAGCGATATCACCAAAGCATCGTCGTAATAACACGTTACCATTGATTAGCGATAACGGAAAGACCTTCTCCTTTGCATTGAAATCGCTCCCTCATTACAAAACACACACCACAGCATTCGAGCGCCCCATTGAAGTATACCAACAAAACGCTTTAGAAATGAATGTAGGCGATAAGCTTATGTGGACCCGCAATTTTAAGGCAGAAGACATACGGAATGGCGAACAATTAATCGTAGAAAACATACAAAATGATACCGTGACGCTGAAGTCCAAAGATGAGATCAAAACATTTCATAAAAACCATCCCGCTCTTCAACATATCGATTACAGTTACGTGCTCACTAATTATAAAGCACAAGGTAAAGATACACCTTACGGCATAGGCCTGATGGAGTCTTATCATCAATTTGGCGCAACCATGAAAAATTTTTATGTGCAGATTTCGCGCGCCATTCATGGTATGACCTTGGTCACGGATAACAAAGAAGAATTAGAACATGCCATTCGTCGTAATATAGATGAAAAACAAGCTGCCATGGATATGGTTTCAAGCTGTAGACTTAAAGATCATGAAAATCGATTTAAAGATAAAGGGGCACTTTCAATCCAATCTGTGATTGATAAAAAAATAAAATTTGAGCATCAACGACGTGATCTATCAAATATCCAAGAACTCGATTTTCAAAAACCGCCTTTACAGCGAGTGCCAATCAAAGAATTAGAACTTAACAAGGGGTAACCATGCCTAGACTATACCCATCGCTAATGGAGTTGCGAATTTAGTCCAGGTATGATCAAATACCGGCATGGAACGACGACTTACAACACAAGAACGTGCAGACTTACAAAAGCGCCATAAAAAAGAGCGCGATGGACGTATTCGAGATCG
>DAIDKT010000070.1 GCA_027449905.1 Legionellales bacterium | reverse complement strand
CGATCTCGAATACGTCCATCGCGCTCTTTTTTATGGCGCTTTTGTAAGTCTGCACGTTCTTGTGTTGTAAGTCGTCGTTCCATGCCGGTATTTGATCATACCTGGACTAAATTCGCAACTCCATTAGCGATGGGTATATATGAGCCAATGGAACACACGCGGTAATCAACCGAGCACCATTACCAATGTCCCTCATGATTTTCGGACTGGCTTTGTTTTGGATGAAACCATCCATCGAGGCGCGATTCGTTATAGCCTTGGTTATAGAAATGCATTGACAGGCTTTGTACCTGCCTCCATCGAGCTGCATCAAATGTTAGCTGGAAACTGGGATGGGAATTTTAAAATTGGTTACAATCAGGAAGATTTTCAAACGAGTTATTTACGCATTGGTGGTGTGCAAGATCAAATTGATTTAAATTTGATTTATAAGATGACTGTTCGTGACCATCTATCCGGTGAGATTCAAGGTCTTCGTTATTTTTCACAAAACAGGCACTATTTAGCAAATGGCTACAACCTCCGTGGTGTTTATGACCATCAATTGTGGCTGACTTATCCTGATTATACGCTGAAAGTATTTGGTAATATTTATCATTTTAATAGAAATGGTAGCTATGGGGGTGACATCACGACGTTGTTCCCTGCCTTGACACCGTCACAACAATCGAATCCAGGACTTGTATCCACTTACCAGTTTGCAAATTATCAGCAAATTATTCCAAATAGTTATCGTGAAGGCGGTTTGGTTTTTGTATTTGGTGATAAGATAATAGAATATACCCATGCTTTACGTCCTTTTTTTTGGGGTAGTCTGTATTATAACACCTTGACAAAACTATCTTATAATGTCAAAGGTGGATTAAATACCAGTGTTTTTGGTCGTGATTCGTTGTTGATTTATGCACAGCGGGGTGTTGCCCCAACCATTATCAATGCAACCACTTATACGATCAGTGCACAATACTCGATGTATTATTAGTGGTAATTCCCGTCCTGAGGAACAGATGTTGTCATTCAGGGCTTGGATCGGGTTTCGGGGTGAGTACTGATGGAAAATTTTAACAATAAGGATTGTTGACAATGCAGATATTTTTGACAGATCAGACCAACTGATGTTCATGCACATCAAAAGCTTCCTGGAGTCATGCGTGATAACCCTGATGTTTATCATTGTGGGCCAGGTGGTACAAGACCCGCTGTCTCTGCAAAGCGTTTTCCCTTGGATATGGTTCGCCCCGGTTGTGATTGCATTACGATATGGATTATGGCCATCGCAATTGAGTATACTCCTCTTGCTGTTGCCCTATTTTTACAAAAATAGCTCACAAACCGGGGCCATGAACGTTCAGCTATTTATCTTAGGGGGGGGTGTTTTGACCCTTATTTGTGTTGTATTTCAAGGTATCTGGTCGAAGAAAATAAAATCGAGTGAACAATTGTCCGATTATTTGCAAAAGAGAATGCAAACGGCGACTCAGACCTATCAAGTTGTGCTCCTTGCTTATGAGCTGCTCGAGCATAACTTTATCATCAAACCGGTTACAATCCGCACGACGCTCCTCGAGTTACAGGATATGCTCGCAAAAAATCCGAAAAAATCAGAGGTTTTAAATCGTTTTTTAAATCTATTATCACAGCAATGCTCAGTGGAAGTTGCTGCTATATTTCCGGTTCAGCAAGGACTTATTACAAAAGAACCATTGGCAAGTGTTGGTCAGGTAAAGCAACCGAATGCGGCTGATTTTTTAGTTCAAGAGTGTTTTGATAATGTCGCGATGGCTTATGTTTCTCCCCAAGATATTTTAAATAAACATGTCAGTGATTACATCGTTACCGTCCCCTTTTTAGATCAAAGTAATCGTATTTATGCGATGCTATTAATTGAAGAAATGCCATTTTTAAGTCTTAACGATGACAATTTAGCTATCATGAATCTCCTGATTCAATACTTTAATGACGGCAATTCAGTTAAAGCCCATATTCGGCAGTAAATTCATGAATAAAAGTCCCAGTATGGTTTCCCTAGACAGTTGAGTATAATTTTGTGCCTATCAATAATATTTGTAACCACCTCTGTTGTTTTATCGATGATTAATACGCTGATTCCTTGAAAACAAAAAAATACCCATCTTGCTGTTGGACGCTGCGTTGGTTTTTTCTTCATATCTGGAAAAGAAGCATTTTGTTCAGCAAGGCGCTGTCTAATGAGATGTTCAATGCCAGCATAA
>DAIDKT010000069.1 GCA_027449905.1 Legionellales bacterium | reverse complement strand
TAGTTGCATCATCAATAAAAATAGGCACGTCATGTTGAGCGTAGCGAAACATCCCCTTAAATTCAGGGGATGCTTCGTCGCAAGCTCCTCAGCATGACGTGTGAGTTGGGTTATGTAAAAGTGTTACTACCGTCTGGAGAGCTAAGGATAAATTAATATTGATAGCAAAATAGGTAAGACCGGTTCTTGAAAAACCTAAGTACGTCATGGGCGGAAAAATGGCTAAAGTCGAGATCCACAACCTAAGAAAAAATCACACAAAAAAAAAGATCAATAAACGCATATTTTAAATTAAAAGCTAATATATTTTACAATCCGACCGATAATAGATACAACAAGGGAGGATAATATCATGTTGAAACAACCATTAGTGATTGCATCATTCAGTGTATTCTTGGGAGCCTGTTCATCCATGGGGGGTAATACAGTCCCCATCGTTGATGATGCGGGTAATACGCATTATACAAAAGACATGGGCGCGGATCAAAAGGGTAATTACTATTTTCCTGAAAAACGCGAAGCGACTGGTCATAAAGTTTTTATTTTTGATCCAAAGGCAACGGCGTGGGCTGCTTATGATGCGCAAGGTAACCGAGTAGAAACCGGGAGTGCTTCTGGTGGTCGTGATTTTTGTGAAGATATTGGTCGCTCCTGCCGCACGGTTACCGGTACGTTTCATGTTTACTCCAAAAAAGGCGAAGACTGTCGTTCTAGTATCTATCCAATTGAAACAAATGGTGGCGCCAGAATGCCATACTGTATGCATTTTAATGGTGGCTATTCAATTCATGCGGCCTATGACGTACCAAACTACAATGCCAGCCATGGATGTATTCGTGTGTTACCCAGTGCAGCAAGGTGGTTAAATCAAGAGTTTATTGATGTAGGAACAACGGTTATTGTTAAACCGTATAGCTAAATCACTGGGCCTCGGCCCTAGATCTGACAAATGGCTAAGTCAATCATGACGTCGTTATTTTGTCTGACTTCCTGCATTGAATAGGCATCACAGAGACGAATGCTAACTCCGTGATGCCCCAACTGAATTTTGGGCACAATTTCATACAGACTACTCAGTCTGATGATCATGAGATGGTAGGTTAAACGGGCTGGTAACGAGCGTTGATAAAATCCATTGATGAGCTCTATTGAATCAAATTCGGCAGTATCTCGCAATAATGCCAAGTATATATTAACCGTATCAGATAAAGTCTGTAAATGTTTCAACCAACCAATCAAATTCTCTCGACGAACCATGGCTTCATTCTCAAGCCAAAACAACAATTGCGGCGCATGTAGCTCACAATCACTGTCATGTGATGATTGTGCCAGTCGAATAGATTGTAAAAATGGATCATCATGGATGGACTCACCAAAGCGTCCGGCGATATGGGTGAGGACCTGTACTTGAACAAACAAGCTGGCATAACGGGCATTGGATATATTGGTTTGGGTTTTATTGATGGTATGTTCAATTCGTATCAGCTCTTTCACAAAACGACTTTTTAATTCCGGCTTCTCTATGAGTTTGATAATTTCAATGATATTTTTTAAAGCATAATGGTGGATTATCGGATGTGTTGTGGTACATGCTTGTTCAATAGCGATAAAAAGACGCTCAAGTCGGAGTGCTATTTTTGGTAGAAAATGTACCGCCAATTCAAAAACCAAAGGGCCTTTTTGCATAAAAGTTCATAATCCAAATGTAATGAAATTAGACCATCATATCAACGATGTTAAGTTGGGTGCAACTCTGAGCTTTGTACATGACAAAAAATAAAAGGCTAGAAATTTGTCATCCCCGCGAAGCGGGGATCTATGCTGGTAGCTGCATTATGCCACACAAAAAATAGATTCCCGCCTTCGCGGGAAAGACAGTATCATTTTTGTTGTGTACAAAGAACTCTGAGATAGGCAAATACGGGTGTTTCACCGTGCTAAGTTAAGGTATTTGGTAAAAATCAAGTTATTTGCCGGTGGAAATGTAAATTGATTCAACTGATGCAGAGATACCCAGCGTAAATCCTGTTGCGATGCCAGGCACGTTGCAACTCCAAGATGTGACGATACTTGATACACCAAAAGAGAAAGGGATTGATCCGGGGTATCATGATCAATTTTGGTTAAAAATTCATATTGAAGAATATCAAGACCGACTTCTTCCTTCACTTCACGAGCTAAGGCAGCTTCTGGAGTTTCATCGTGTTCAACTTTGCCACCTGGAAACTCCCAGAAATTTGGGTAAGGGCAATTTAAAGGTCGTTGTGTGATTAGTATTTGTTTTGCTGGGTTGGTTATTACAGCAATCACAACATTCAGGGTTTGTTGATAATTCATCTGCAGCGACATCCCAGCTCAATTTTGTAAACTGCCATGACAATTTTTGTATTTTTTACCGGAACCACAGACACAAGGATCATTGCGTCCAACTTTTCTTGCGTCTCGTTTGAACGTGGTTACTATCTTGTCATCATAAGTATCCGGCGAAATATCGAGTTCATTTTCTTCGTGGATCATTTTTAACTTGGTGACTGTCTCAGCCCGCCGTTGTTCTTCCATGATATCAACATCTTCTTCCGTGGTAATTTCAACAGAAGAATGCAGTTTAATAATGTCGTATTTTAATGCGTCTAACATCGATGAGAATAAGTTAAATGCTTCACGTTTGTATTCTTGTTTTGGATCTTTTTGCGCATAACCACGTAAATGAATACCTTGTCTCAGATAATCCATCGCTGCTAAATGTTCACGCCAATGATTATCCAGCGTTTGTAGTATCACTGATTTTTCAAACTGTGCCAAGACATCGCGTCCGAGTTGTTGCTCACGTGCTTGATACTTTAGTTTAAATATCTCGCTTATTTTCTCTTTGATTTGTTGAGCTTGCGTATGATGATCCTCATCAATCCAATGTTGAACAGGGGCAATTACTTTAAAATCTTCTGCTAATACGTGTGTTAACGCAGCAACATCCCATTGATCTTCCAAACTTTGTACAGGAATATAACTATCAACCAGTTGTTCGATCACTTCGCTACGCATGTTTTCAATAATGGGCAGCGGATCGGTGAGGGCCATGATGTTGGCTCGTTGTGAATAGATCACCTTGCGCTGATCATTAGCAACATTATCATAACCAAGCAATTGTTTGCGAATATCAAAATGATGACCTTCCAGTTTGCGTTGTGCGTTTTCGATCGCTTTGGTCACTAATCCATGCTCAATGGGTTCACTGCCTTGCATTCCCAGTCGTTTCATGATTGATGCAACGCGGTCAGAAGCGAATATTCGCATTAAATTGTCATCTAAAGACAAATAAAACCGGGTGCTGCCTGGATCACCTTGTCGACCTGCCCGACCACGAAGCTGGTTGTCGATTCGGCGAGATTCGTGTCGTTCAGAACCAATAATCCTTAATCCCCCGGCGGCTAATACCTGATCATGACGGGTTTGCCAATCGTGTTTGATTTTTTCTTTTTCTTCTGTGGATGCTTCTTCTGGAAGATTGGTTAATTCTGCTGCAATACTGCCTCCTAACACAATATCTGTGCCGCGACCGGCCATATTGGTTGCAATGGTTATGATGCCTGGCCGTCCAGCTTCCGCAATAATGTGCGCTTCTTTTTCATGAAATTTCGCATTCAACACTTGATGCTTGATTTTTTCTTTTTGCAACAATTGACTGAGCAACTCAGATGCTTCAATCGATGCGGTACCTACCAAGACTGGCTGCTGGCGTTTGATGCAATCTTGGATATCCTTGATGATCGCCTCATATTTGTCGGTTTGTGTCAGATAAACCAAGTCAGACTCATCTTGGCGCTTGGTCGGCATATTTGTTGGAATTACGACCACTTCAAGATTATAAATCTGTTGAAACTCATAGGCTTCGGTATCTGCAGTTCCGGTCATGCCAGATAATTTATTGTATATTCTGAAAAAATTTTGGAAGGTTATCGACGCCAATGTTTGATTTTCATTTTGGATATGGACGCGCTCCTTGGCCTCAATTGCTTGATGTAAACCATCCGACCATCTTCGTCCTGGCATGGTCCGTCCGGTATGTTCATCGACAATCACAACTTGGTTTTGCTGGACAATGTATTCAATATCGCGGTGATACATGGCATGCGCTCTCAAGGCTGCATTTACATGGTGCATCAACATGATGTTACTGGGATGGTATAAGCTCTCGCCGGGATTTAACAAGCCTGCCTGAGCTAATAACTCCTCGATGTGCTGATGTCCTGATTCAGTAAGAAATGCTTGTTTTTGTTTTTCGTCAATGGTGTAATCGCCGCTGTCGCTCTCGGTTTGTTGTATTTGCAACTGAGGAATTAAATCATTGATACGCATGTAAAGGGCAGAGCCATCTTCAGCTGCGCCGGAAATAATCAAAGGGGTACGGGCTTCATCGATTAAAATGGAATCTACTTCGTCAATGATGGCAAAATTTAATTCACGCTGCACTTTGTCTGGTAAATTAAATGCCATGTTGTCACGCAAGTAGTCAAACCCGAATTCATTATTGGTTCCGTATAAAACATCGGTTTGATAAGCTGCTTGTTTTTCAAGATGGGGCATATCAGGATAAATCACGCCGACTGATAATCCCAAGAATTCAAATATGGGTTTCATCCATTGGCTGTCACGCTTTGCTAAATAATCATTCACGGTAACAATGTGAACACCATAGCCAGTCAGTGCATTCAAATAGGCTGGGAGGGTCGCAACCAAGGTTTTACCCTCACCAGTTCGCATTTCGGCAATTTTACCCTCATGTAAAACCATGCCACCAATCAGTTGCACATCAAAATGGCGTAGTTCTAATGTTCGGCGAGATACTTCTCGTACGACCGCGAAGGCTTCAGGCAGGAGATCATCGATTGATTCATTCGCAGCAAGACGAGATTTAAACTCGGTCGTTTTAGTGGCTAATTGTTCATCACCCAAGGCTTGCATGTGGGGCTCTAATGCATTGATTGCCAGGACTGTTTTTTGCATCCGTCGCAAAGAGCGTTCATTACGACTTCCAAATATATTTCTAATTAGCGTGTTGAGCATGAGTCTCGTTTTTCCTGTTGGCGTAGGTCGGTCATTAGCCTAACCTAAATACATAGCAAAGTTGCTTAATTTACTAAAATTTGCGAAAAATTACCACTACTCGAGCCGCAAGCATAGCATACAAAACATTCGTATGTTGGGCCTTGGCCCAACATAAACTCGGCAAAAGTTTACAAATTGACATCAGTTTGTCATGCACTGGTTGATCATGCGCCTATACGGTATTTGCACGCCACTACTCGTACTCTGTGTAAGGATTTTTAGTCGGTAGCTCAATGACTTGATCAAATTCAGATAATTTAATCTGATCTTGGGTGATGGTGACGGAGGTATGATCCATCACTGATTCAGCAAATTTATAAATAATCCGTTCTTTGCCATCACATGTTTGTTGATCGATCGCGCGTTGTGTTTGTTTTATTCCTATATTTTTCTGTTGATATGTTTGGATTGCGGCATGACCGTACTTGCTGGTTAGCATGTTCATGGTTTGATGGGGGGATAAAATCAGGGCCGAGGCATTATTACCACCAAAACCTTTCGAGTTGATAATGGTCCCGAGCATTTGCTCTCCGCGCTCTCCTACAAACTGATGATCCATCAAAATATTTAAATTTGATTGATAGACGTCAGCAGCAATATGATCAATTGTCTTAATTCCCGGAATCCAGCCATATTGCCAAACGCCAAGGGTTACTGCAAGTTGATCTCCACCTGCAACGCCAACTGAATGTCCTACATATGATTTGACCGCCGATACATGCCAATTGGCAATGGAAAATGTTTTAGCCACTTCATTGAGAATGTGGCTTTCCGTGGTTCGGTTTTGAGGGGTTCCAGTTCCATGGGCTTGAATATAGGTTTTTTTCACGCCTTCGGGGCCTAATATTGCTTTCGCTAACGCAGCTGCTTTTGCAACCGTGATATAGTTACCAACCCCGGGGCCTGCAATGGATCGTTTATTTGCATCAGCATTAACAAAAATGTCTGCGACAGAGCCATAGATGGTGAGCCCTAATTTCAAGGCCAACTCATCATCCATGAGGACAAAAAACTGAACAGACTCAGCCAAAGTGAAACCGGTATTGGTTGAAAAAGGGCGGCAAGCTCGCCGGTTATTTGGGGTATCCGTTTTATCTAATTCACACAAGCTTTCATCAGTCGCCAGTGCACCCATCACGCGAAAGCCCTCAACAATTTCAGGAACGATCGGGGCTTCGGCATTGCCAACCAGCACAACTTTGGCTTTACCATACTGAATGTCGCGTAAACCTTGCTGCAAATTATATAGAAAAGAAGCGCAAGCGCCGACATTGTTGCCGGTACCCCCAACACTATTAATCACATAACTATTAACAAAATCCGCGGGCATTTCCGGTAATGCGAGCGGTAACATTTTTGAGTTGATTCGTTTTCCACATAAGGGTTGCGAGATTAAACCAGCGAGAGAGTTTTCATCAACCTGAGATATTGCACTCCCAGCATAGACCCCAATTTCATCAGGACGAATGTGTTTTAGAATTTCATCCCACTCGATCCCCAACGAGTTTAATACATCCGATGCGCCATATACTGACAATTTTAAACCGCGCGGATGATGATGAGAATGATACAGGGTGTTTAGATCAAACCCCTTTGGCAACGATCCTGCGCTAGAAACAGGGGTCGTCATGGTATCTGGAATCAATAGGTCAAATGGTGTATTGACTGTAACACGCACTTCATGTTTGTCTAGGCTATCGACGCGACATCTTCGCGACAAACTCTCAGATAATTTAGATTTTTTCATGGTAAACGAAGCGGATTGACTGGGGTCTTCCAATGTCGCCAGGTGATTACACATGACTTGATTCGGATCATAGTGTTCGATACGACGGACCAAAGTACCGTCCTGAATCGTTTGAATGTCAGCCGCTGATAAGTCCTTGTCGGTCGCAATACCCATGCGATGCGCAAGATCAGACCAGGTATTTTTTAATTCAGCGTGAGATAGTCGATCATGGATGAGACGTTTATAAGCATGAAATCCAGACGTGCGACCAGCCGAATTCATGCCACCTAGACCGACAATGACGGGTAATTTGATCATGTTAATTTCAACACCTTAGCTTTAAGCCATACGATGCTAGTCGACAACGCCCATGCTGTCAACCTTGCGTGTGTAATTGGGTGCGATTAAAACTGCGGTCAACTCCAAATCGACCTCATTCCAGGAGCGCAGCGACGAATCAACTGAGG
Source organism: Legionellales bacterium (assembly GCA_027449905.1). Classification (GTDB taxonomy): domain Bacteria; phylum Pseudomonadota; class Gammaproteobacteria; order Legionellales; family Legionellaceae; genus DAIDKT01. The sequence goes on along the minus strand of DAIDKT010000069.1, from coordinate 668 downwards.
GGTTCGGGGTAGGGAACAGCTTGTATTTTACACATTAACTTGAAAAAAATATATTCATAGACTATCATAGTAGATAATTTAATCATTAATAAGGATAAAGCCATGGCTGAAAGTCAACAAGAATTTAAACTGCAACATATCGTTGGTTATGTTCCCTTGGAAACATCTAGTGCGCACTCATCTGACCGTGATATTTCCCTCCATTTCTTATCGTTTTTTGATAGGTTTGCAGAAACTTTATCAAGCGACAAGGATACCTCAGGATTGCGCGAACAATTGGTTAACTACTTCAATCAAGTGCAAAGCTATCAAGAAAGTAATAACGAAAAAACGAGACAATCAGATCCTGCTTCTAGTTTGCCACCCTCTCATGAAATATTGGAGCAAACTGATTCAATAAAAAGAAAAACAATAGAAATAGAATTATTGCAGCGTTTTACACTGTTTTTTGAACAGGCAATTAAGCTGAAAAGCATATCTCAATCTCCTTTAGAAGTAGAAGATGAGACGAGGCTATCAGCTTATGAGACATCTAGTTCAGCCTCGGTATCTCAACCCACTTTTTCTCCTCCTGTCGCAGCTGCTGGCCGCCATGAACCCGGTAAAAGAAAACCAGAATTAGATGACGGCACACTACAAGCCCTGAACGAAAATCTAAGGCAGGTAGA
>DAIDKT010000068.1 GCA_027449905.1 Legionellales bacterium | reverse complement strand
GCATCATCATTTTTAAAAAAAACACGAAAAACTGTGTCAAGAACTATTTGATCTTTTTAATGAAAAATCCTTGTTATTTCTTTATGCATCACCGCAAACCGACCCGAAGGGGCGGATTGTGGTGAATGGTTACAAAATTAGTTTGTTAATAACATTGATTTTTTTTGCGCTAATTGCAACTTATCATAATATGATCATCAGAACATATAGAGATTATCAATCGCTAAAATTGTCTAAAAGCAGAGCAGAAATATATAGATTAAAAGGAAAAACAAACTTTAAGGACATTACAGAGCAACTGTCTTTAGATGAGAGTATCCCTGCTGAATTAAAAGCCCCCTTAATCAGTGGTGATCGTAAGATTGTGATTTTCAAATATCTTAGTGATGGACATGAAGTAGCTGGATATTTTAGCTACTTAACAAATCAGAAACAAAGCCCAACTTTAATATTTCTACGCGGAGGCAATAAATTTTTTGGTCTTATGCGACCCAATAATCGTTTCTCTTTTCTTAAGGGCTATAACGTTGTAGGTACCTTATATCGCGGAAATATTTATAAAGGTAAAGATGAATTTGGTGGAGAAGATGTCCATGATGTTGAAAATCTTCTTAAGTTTATTCCTCGTCTTGAAGATTTTTCGAATGTAAAACTGCATGCACCTTTTACAATGATGGGGGTAAGTCGCGGTGCTTTGGAAATGTTTCTTTCTTTACAACAAAGCAAGTATGTTCAGCAAGTTGTAAATAAAGCCATCTCTGTCTCGGGTAACGTAGACCTACAGGTAACGATGCAACAACGACCTGATATGAAATATCTTTTTAAACAGTTTTTCGAAAACAGTGCACATACAACTTTTGAAAATTGGATTAAGAATCGCAATCCCGTCAATAATCTCACAAATATACCAAAAACACTTAAGGTACTGATAGTTTATGGCACAGCAGATGATAAAGTTTCTTTACAAGAGCAGTTGAATTTAAAACAAGCTTTGGAAAAAGAAAACATATATCCTAGGTTTGTTACTATTAATGGCGCAGATCATGGTTTCGAGAATCATTTTAATGAGTTTGAAAAAACTGCACTGCAATTCATGAATGAATGACAAATAGTAGGAATTCATTGATTATTGCTCCGGTAGAAAAAAATATGAAGCAATTTTTAACGTACTTAAAAATTTTAACAAGCGTCGAAGAGATTAATATGCTATGAAAATTACTTTTGCTCCATTAGCTGAATCACATTTTCCGCTACTTCTAAAGTGGTTGGAGATGCCTCATATCAAAAAATGGTGGGATCAGGATGTGATCTATACGATGAATTTGGTGCAAGAGAAATTTGGCAAGCACACCCATGGCATAACTCTTTCAAAAAATTCAAATAACAAAACATACGCTTATATTATCTGCTGTAACAAAGAATTGATAGGTTACATACAGGCTTATAATGCCCATGATTTCTCTAAAGAAAATAGCATAGATTTAAGTGCCATTTCTGCTTCTATATGTGGAGTAGATTTATTTATCGGAGATTCAAAATTCTTACACAAAGGTATTGGGGTGCAAATTTTAAATGAATTTGAAAGACAGGTGTTAGCCTCACATTTTGATTGGTGCCTTATTGATCCAGCAAAAGATAACCTGAGCGCAATTAAAGCTTTTGCTAAAGCTGGGTTTAAAGTATTTGAGCAATTTCAAGCAAAATCTAATGTTTGGATGATAAAAAAATTACTACCTGATCCACTACAAACCATCCAAAAGCTTATTCAAGAGAAATATAAGGAAGCTAAAGCTATATTTTGGGCGGGTTCTGTTTCTCAAAATCAGGGGACGGATTCATCTGATCTTGACCTTGTTATTGTTTTTGAATCACTGACACACGCCTATCGTGAAGCGTTTGTTTATGATGGATGGCCGATTGATGCATTTATTCATGATCTTGATACCTTGCGATATTTCTGCGGGAAGCTTGAAGCCAACGATGGACGCCCAGCCTTAATTAATATGATACTGAGCGGGCATGAAATTTTAGTGCCAAATGAGTTAAGTAACCAAGCTAAAGCGATTGCCAATGAAGCTTTAGCACAAGGACCAGATGGTTGGAGCAACGATCAAATTAATAAAGAACGTTTTCTCATCACGGATATTTTGGACGACATTAAATTTCCAAAAAATAAAGAAGAACAAATAATATCTGCCCTGCATTTGTTTGAACCGCTCATTCAGTTTTATTTTAGGGCTCAGAAAAAATGGACTGCCAGCGGTAAGACCCTCATGGGCCTTTTCAAAGCGGAAAATCCTTACATGGCAACAGAGCTTAACAAGAGTTTTGAAAGCCTCGTACAAACAGGTGATGCTTCTGGTCTCGAAAGTGTGGTGGCAAAAATACTCGCACCCTATGGAGGCTACCTTTGGGATGGTTTTAGGTCTGATGCACCGGCAGAATGGAAAGCTTTAGATGAGAGCAAAATTCTCGATGAACTTAAATCAAGGGAACCTATTTTTCATCATCCTGAGAAGTTTGGAAAAACCAAGCAAGATATTGAAAACCAAATGTGCGATGAGTTTTGGGAAGTGGGTGCATCTGGTAATGTCTATACAAGGCAAGATGTCTTAGACACATTATTGACGCGCTACAACGACCTAAACTATCAAGATATTTGGGAAGCCAAAGACTTTGAACTCACAAGAATCACAGCAGACAATTATTTGCTGACCTACGTTCTTATCCAAGACAAAACAAGAGTTACAAGAAGATCGACCCTTTGGCGAAGAGTAAATGGTTGTTGGAAAATCCTCTATCATCAAGGAACGGTAATCGAGGGAGGTAACGTATGACGCAAAATACAAGCATCATCTACTTAACCGGAAAACCAGGTGTTGGAAAATACACCATAGCTAAGGAATTGGCATCGAGACATGGTTTTATAGTGTGCGATAATCAGCTAATTAACAACCCTATTTTTGAACTACTGCAATATGACGGCTACACCAAGATACCTGATCTTGCTTGGGAAGCGATTGGAAATATTAGAAGATGTGTTTTGACTTTTTTAGCCAAAGAAAACCATAACAGTTATGTGCTAACAAATAACTTATTTGAAGATTCAGGCGATAAAGTCTGCTACGCAGAAGTGGTTTATATGGCAGAAAAAAGGGGGTCGCTCTTCGTACCTGTAAGACTTTTGATTAATTAAAACGAACATTTAAAACGCATTAATAACCCAAATAGACGTGATAGATGGAAATCGATTGATCCACGAGATGTTTATGACGAAACGCCACTTCTTTCTATTATTCACCCTAATTTACTTGAGTTAGATGTAAGCAATTTAAGCGCGGAAAAAGCTGCTAATGCAATTGCAATCCATATTAAAGGCTTAACACGATGAACAAAATTATTCTGTATATTGCTACGTCTAAAGATGATTTTATCGCTGACAAAAATGGCGGCGTTGATTGGCTTCCACACCCAAAAGACGATCACGATTTAGAAGTTGTTGGTTATAAAAACCTGATGGAACGGATCGATATCATTTTGATGGGAAGCACAAGCTACAAACAAATTATAGGCTTTGGTGATTGGGGATGGGCTGATAAACAAGCTTATGTTTTTACCTCCAAACCACTTGAATCAAAGGTGTCATACATCTCCATAACGCACGATAGCCCCGCTCAGTTTATCTCTACTCTTAAGTATCGAAAATCCGAAAAAGACATTTGGTTACTTGGAGGGGCTGAGCTTGCTAAAAGCTTTGCACAACAAAATTTAATTGATGAAATCATTCTTACAATCGTTCCTCAAAATTTAGGAGAAGGAATACCCCTTGGATTAAATTTAGATAATTTTGATTTAGCAAGCGAAAAGTCTCTAATGGACGGGATGACACAAAGAGTTTATTTGAGAGAAAAAGCATGAGCATTCATTTTGAAAAAGCCAACATAAATCACATTGATATTATTTTCAACTGGCTTGCAGAGCCTTTTGTTCAAGAATTTTGGGATAATACGCAGGGCCATAAAGACGATATTTTAAATTTTGTTAATGGTAGAACAGAGTCTTCGAACTATTGCGACGGCAAGTATGTTTATTGGATAGCTAGCTGGGGTGGTCATCCGTTCGCAATGCTGATGTCAATCCAAGAAACAGAAGAAGATCATATTGATGATATTAAATTAAATCACCTCTCAAAAACAGGTCATACTTACGGTATCGATTACATGATCGGGGATAAAAATTATTTTGGCCAAGGCTATGGCGCAAAAACATTATCGGAATTTCTTGATTTTTTTAGAAGAGAATTTGACGTATCAGCGGATACATTCATAATCGACCCTGCAATCGATAACGCACGAGCAAAACATGTCTACATGAAAGCAGGTTTTGAGCATATTGCGGACTTTGTAATGGGTGGAGATTGTAGTGGTGCAGGCCAAGCCCATCATTTATTGATTAAACGATTTGCTCCTACTGTTAGAATATTACCTGCAACGATTGCTGATTATCCCACCATTCAGAACATGGCAAGATTTTACGTATACGATAGAACAGCCTACATGGGCTGGGAGTGTCCCGAGAGTGGGTTATTCGAATGCATAGACTTTAAGCATTATTTTGAAAATCCTGAAGAGAAGGCTTTTTTAATAAGGGTTTCAGGTGAAATCGCAGGTTTTTTTTTATTGGATAAAATGCATTTGCTTGAACCTGTTGATTGGAACATGGGGGAATTTTTCGTTCTTGCGAAATTTCAAGGAAAAGGTGTTGCAAGCATGGTAGCCCAAGAAATATTCAAAGAACATCCAGGGGAATGGTCAATAGCTGTAATGCCAGAAAATATCAAAGCAGTAAAATTTTGGCGAAAAATTATTACTAAAGCCACCCATGGTGATTACAGAGAGGTTTTTAAAACAGCGGATGAATTAAGAAGCACAAAAAATCCTGATCCTTATGCAATGAGCGTGTTTACTTTTGATATTAATCATCAGGTGTCTGTGGGAGATATTGCGTGATCACTGGCATAAATCACATAAATATCTCTGTTCAGGATATTGAGCGATCATTTTTGTTTTATAAAGATGTTTTGGGCTTTAAGCCTTTATGCAAATCCGATGGGAGTGCATATTTTCTAGCTGGCAATCCTGATGCACCTGGATGTTTATGGTTTTCTTTAGATCTTGATAGAAACCGTTTAAGAAAACCATCGTCGTGCAATACACACTTTGCTTTTAGCGTAGACGATCAAGATTTTGATGCTTTGAGTCAGCGCATAACCCAATCAGGGGCAAAGATTTTTAAAGAGAATACTTCACCTGGCAAATCGCTTTATTTTTTAGATCCGGATGATCATAAACTTGAAATACATGTGGGTAATTGGCTGGCTCGAATTCATGCTAAAAAAGCTAACCCTGGTAATTGGAAAAATGTGGAGTGGTTTGTATGAACACAACCCACCTAAATTTATTATGTGAGCGAATGGGCCTTGGTTCTTCACTCAATGCGGCTACAAGGATCTATGGCGGTTTGCTTCATATCATGTGGCGGCTTGATACAAATAAAGGCAGTTACGCAATCAAGCAGCTATCAAAAGCCATTGATCTGAAAAATGAGCAGGTCATTAAAAACTATGAAATGAGCGAACAAATTGCTTCACGCTTTATTGCGCAAGGTATACCTGGGGTCTGTGCTATCTCGCAATCGCAATCCCAAAAACATCTTTTTATTATAGATGGATCTGGTTATCTAGTTTATCCCTGGGTTAATGCAAAGGCTTTGGGTAGAGATGAAATTAACGAAGATCAAGCGTTAATTATTGCTCCCCTTCTAGCGAAAATGCACCTCATGAATCTGCACATTGGAGGAATCGGTGAACCTGAATTTGACATTCATGATAGTAAATACCTCACTGATTTAATCAAGCAGTCAACCCAAATGCAGCTTTCATTCGCTGAAATTTTAAATTCCAATCGATTTATTCTTCTAGAGATTAATGAAGATTATTTGGGTTCAATTGAAATTCTGAAAAAGCATACAGTTATCAGTCATGGTGACTTAGACCAAAAAAATGTTTTATGGACGGATAAAAAACAACCATTATTAATTGATTGGGAGTCGGCGCGTAAACTAAATCCAACATATGAAATTGTAAATGCTGCTTTAGATTGGTCGGGCGTTACAACAGACCTCAATGTCAATTTATTTCATGAGATGCTTAAGTCTTATGCTGAGGCAGGAGGTTTAATTGAAAAACAAACAATTAAAGCAGCTTTTTATGGGGTTATAGGCAATTGGATAAATTGGATGGTTTACAATATCAATCGGGCTATTACTCAAGAGGATCCTGAACAAAAAAATATTGGAGTAGAACAGGTAGTGCAAGTATTGCCGACAATTTTAAGATGAAAAACTTTGATGCCAGAGTTAATAAATGAGATAAGATCATGATCAAAATCGACTTTTTGAAAAACCATCCCCACGCTATACCGGTACTTGCAAATATTTGGTATGAAGTTTTAGGAAAGATTTGGGTTCCTGATGTTCCCGTTGAGAATGTGATCGCAAGATTTTCAGATCACTTAAGTGACCAAGATTTACCAATCACTTTTGTTGCTTTAGATAGCGATGTGCCTGTAGGCATGTGTTCTCTACGTGAAAACGATGGCATTCGTTCAGATCTTACTCCTTGGCTTGGCTCGCTTGTTGTGGATCCAAAATGTCAAAAACAAGGGATCGGCAAAATGCTGGCTGATACCACAGTCAAAAAAGCAAACGAGCTTGGCTTTGAAAAACTTTATTTGTTCGCTTTTGATCCTACCATACCTGAGTATTATGAGCGCCTTGGATGGAAGAAAATTGGTATGGATGAATTTAAATTCTACCCTGTAACGGTGATGGAAATAAATTGTAATATAAAACAATGAGATACAAAAATGACACAGATCGTATTTTTATTCTATGAAGGTATGACAGCCCTTGATGCAATAGGTCCTCATGAAGTTTTATCTCGCATACCTGGTGCTACAGTGAAACGAGTAAGTGCCATTCCTGGAGAGATTCATACTTGTTCAGAACTGGTTTTAAAAACCGAATATGGACTATCGGAGGTATCCCATGCAGATGTATTAGTGGTTCCTGGTGGGGGAAAAGCCACAGCCTTGCGTGAATATCCTGATATTCTTGAATGGATTCACCAAATCCATGCAACCACTGCATGGACTACCTCTGTTTGCACGGGAAGCCTTATTTTAGGTGCCGCAGGGATTTTATCTGGCATACGTGCCACTACCCACTGGGCTGTAATGGATCGCTTAAAAACTTGGGGGGCAATACCGATCGAACATCGCGTGGTAGAGGATGGCAAAGTTATTACCGCTGCAGGTGTTTCTGCGGGTCTTGATATGGCCTTGGTTCTTACTGCCAAACTTGCAGGCCAACCACTCGCTGAAACACTACAACTGGGACTTGAATATGATCCTGCACCGTCTTTTGACGCGGGTAGTCCTAAAAAAGCTAATTCTGCATTGGTAGAAGGACTAAAAGCGAGATTACTTGAACGATTTGAGCCTCCTTAATGGTTAGCAATGATAAATGGGGTAAGCTAGCTGACTGGATGGAAAAACTTCATATCAATGAAGACGATCTCATCGAAAAATTTATTATAGGCAGTGGCAAGGGTGGGCAGAAGTTACATAAAACAGCTTCAACTGTCTACTTGAAACATATTCCGTCTGGTATTGAGATAAAATGCCAGGAGTCCAGAAGCCGTGAAGACAATCGCTATTTTGCAAGAGTACGGTTATGTGAAAAACTGCATGAAATTGTCAGTGATGAAAAAACCAAAGAGCAACAAAGGGTAGAAAAACTAAAACGTCAAAAAAAACGCCGTTCAAGACGCTCTAAGCAGAAAATGCTAGATGAAAAGTCAAAGCAAGGTCAACTTAAGATTCTGAGACAAAAGCCCTCTTCAGAAAGGGGATGATGCGACAAAAAAGTGCAGTGACGCAAACGTGCCTTGAGTGTGACCGCGCTCTGCCGTCCTAGGCAGTTTTAGGCCGTTTTTCGGTGATTTGATGCATCACAAGGCATTGATTTTAAAGGATTTTCAAAGTGGAGTACTTCGCTTCGAACCAAGGTGTCGGGGGTTCGAGTCCCTCCGAGCGCACCATTTAATCAATGACTTACATTTATTTTTCAAAAGTTAAAAAAGTAGGTGTAGCAAATTTGTAACACTTTTTTCTACATAGCAACTTTTTTATCTTTTATATCCATCAAGCTCAATGTACAGCTTCTATTCGCAGCCGTTCGCAAATGATCACCTGAAAGATGTGCATAACGTAACACCATTTCAAAACTGGACCACCCACTGAATTGTTGCAGTTCTTGGAGGCTTGTCCCATTCTCGATGTGCTTTTGTCAGAATTGCACGGACAACTTCCATAATACGGTTAACAGTTGTCTGTGTTACACCCTCAGCTTCTTTTTTTAACCCTATTTATTTTCACATTTATATTGATGCAATTTACCAGCATTTTTATTTAGCGCACTGCCACTTGGCGTTGCGTATATGTGACAGAGAAATAGGATTTTGATACCATCTGCTTCTATACCCATCGGACCTGAAGATGCGAACTATGCAAGTTTTAAGCGTTGAAAATTATCATTAATGCGGCACCTCATAATGTCTAAGTACAAGCCGATATTGTCAAAAAATCCAAGGATGGCTTCTGTAAAGTCAGAAAAT
>DAIDKT010000067.1 GCA_027449905.1 Legionellales bacterium | reverse complement strand
GCTGGCCGCTCTATTTATTAATTATTTGGGTTAGAGCCAATATAGATAAGCCAGTAAATTTAGCACTCAAATACCTTTATTTAAAATTGAAGCCTCCTGAAATTATCAAATCACCGGAGACTTCTTTTTAAACCGGACAGTGGTGCGCCTGCACGGGAAAGACAACTCCAATTTTGTCGTGTACTAAGCTTATTTAGTTACTATTATAGTAACAAAAAAAACATCTAGTTAAATAATAGTTCGATGCGGGCTTTTTATCTCCTTGCCTTTTGTATCCGTTTTACTGCATTTTTCAGAGTCATTTCCATTAGAAGCGGTTTCTTAATTTGAGGCTCATCTTGTACTGGAAGCGGATTTTTATGGATTTTATTCTAAAATAAACATAAAATATAGTCATGTTTGATTATGTTTGAGCAATATGACAAAGCTAACCACTCGGATTCTATCACATGTTGCTCTGATTGACTTAGAAGGTCGCTATGGCGTTCAAGGCTCTGATACGCAATCTCTTTATCTGTATTTCAGTGATTTTTTAGAAAAATATTCAACAACAGATGTTCGTTATATAAATTTAGCGATGATTCTCAAAGATTTAGCTAAAAAAACCAACGAAATATTGGCATTAGATTATTCCCCGGACCTAAATAAGTTGACTGATCTAAGCAAAATTCATGCACATGCCATATTAGCCTTGTCTGAGGGAGAAACGTATTATTTGCCAGGTGGTTGGAATAATAGAGAAGGACATTCACATGCGATCATTTTTGCGTGGAACAAAAAACATGACGGTTATGATTTTTTTATTTATAACGGCGGTGCGGGTATCGAATATCATGATGAAATAGCCTCTATTTATTCGCCGCAATTTTATCCAGTCAAAATATACAATATTACCAATTTAAACCACTCAGCATGTCAAGATTTAATCCAACTACTGATTATGCCGCAAGTCGTTCATGTAGCCTGGCGAGCAGGCACTCGATTTTTTGATAGTCAAAAATTTTATGAACAGATTCAAGTGGGTATGACTTTCTTAAAAGCAACACCTATCGAAGCAAGTACACGATACAGTCAAGCTTTATCGACCCTAGGCATTACATCGGGCACTTGCGCACAAGCGTCGATCCAGCAAATGGTTAAAATCTTCCTCAACGATTTAAATGCGTTTCAAAAACTCATGGTGAATTATAAATATCATACCATGGTGGAGTATGTTTCTATCGCTCCCCCTCCCTATTCAAAAACCCTTCATCAGCTGTTTGAGAAGGGCATCGGCAATCTGCTGAAGATTGTTGATGCAAGCTGTGCGTTTTCTCATGAGGAAAAAGAAACATGGTTTGATAACATATTGAAATTCAAAGATGATTTAACATATGAGCCAACATTTTTATCCACTTCACAACCAATAACAATACCCGGCAAACCCTCAGTCAGCAATTCAACCTCGAACAGCAATTATCTTGGAGATATTCAGTCATTGTCGGCAACCTCTCAACAAGAACCGGCTGAAATCAAGACTGCCATTGACAAGCTTTCCCCACTGGATGAGCTCACACGGCTTGCCAGCGACAAATTCAGTCCAGAAAATGGAGAGTTACTTGAAGAAGCAATCGATAAAATCCTATTACAATTACCTTTGCCGGAGTCATCCGAGGCATTTAGAGGACTAGCTCTTCCGTTTTATGCTCATTTTACGCTGGATAAATGGGAAAATTTTACTGAAAAACTAAATACCATCAACAAAATGTATGAAGAAGTACTACGTTACGAAAAAGAATATTTCAATCATTATGTCACTCGCTGGAGCCTATTTTCGCTCATTGATTATTCGATATGTCAGCAAATTAGATTAGGATCAAAGTATCAATATCCCTTACAACGGGCTATTTACCCCATCATGCAGGCTCATCAATTTTTTTTTCAAAGGGCATTTTTTTTAACTACTCGAGATCCGGCCGCCGATAAACGACTCTTACAAATACAACAGTTATATCCACCCAATGTGAAGCATTTATATTGTGATAGTGGGTTGTCGATCAAACAAAAAATCACACTTGCTTTAGACTTATATCCTGCCTATCAAGTCGAAAAAGTTAACGATTACATGTGTAACCTTATCCTTTTTGCTTCTCAATCTAACGAAAACATCGAATTCCATCAGATCTTGTTTTACTTACAGGGCTTCAGCGAACTTGATTATTATAGAACATTATTTAAGCAGCATCCTAAACAAAAAGAATTACTTGAAGCTTGGTACGAAACCTACCACACCAAAGCTGGAGATTTTAACCGAATCATGCATGATGAGCTTGAAAAGCTCGATTTGATAGCAGTGTTTTGTTTTTTCGATCTGCTGATAAACTACCCACATAGTCCGAATCCTTTTGCAGGGCAAGCGCTTATTCCCCAAATAGATAACTCAACAATTGAATCGCTAAACGAAGCAGAACAGGGGAATAAACGTCAACAAATCAGTAAGGAAATAGTAAATCATCCACTGTTTAGTTTCTTCCAAAAACAGTATCTAATCATGGTACAAAAAACCTTTAAAACATATGGCCCTGAACAGTGTCTGGCTGCTATGCAGCAATTATTAGCTGAATTAAAATGGCTTGAAAAACATCATTTCAAGGAATTACTAATCTCTATAGCCAAACATGAACAAGTCAGTAAATTCGTTTACTTCTGCATTAAAAGAGGCCAACCTGGTAATATAGATCGCGTTGATAGCGCTTTAAATATGTCAAAACACAATATGCTATGCCTAAATAGCACCTTGGCTTCGCTATATGAGCCTAGCCAAGTTCTCAGCCATGGCACATGGCCTTTAAATCCGACGCTAGAGCAGATATTAGGGCCAGATATTCCTAGGGGAAAATCGCTATTTAAGTCCTACAATAAGCCAATCTCCAGTAATCAAATCGCTTGCCAAGATAAACCATATAAAATTAAACAATGGAAGTATTTGTCTTTATCAAACGAACTTAGGGCCCTATTCGCTTTGAGTTACTTCTCTAGTGAAACAGGGATTGCTCAACTCACCGATCCAAACGCACAAGCTGTACTTGAAGCGAATCTAATGCAGCCGCATAGTTTAATCAAATGGGTGCAAAAAGATCCGCTTATTTTCAGAGAAAAAATCCAGAAGATCACGGCACGAGGCATGGCTATTTTTCAAGACAGCGCCTCTAACGCGTTGAGTCCAGAGGGTGTTTTTTTGATACGGTTGCAATATTTGATGTATCGTTATCTCTATTTGTATGATAACAGTCCAACATCTCTTGAGGACTTGATCTCATTCTATCAGAACTTAGAAATCAGCCTTGCCAAGGATGTAAATCAATCCATCATGTCCCAGCTTAGCTTTTATTATTTTTCAACGGGGATGTTTTTGTCAGAAATCCATTCGAACCATCCGATTGATATGCAAAAATTATTTCGTGCCTATGTTGAGATTAAATATAACAAAGATCACCTCTTATCCCAGTTAGATCCATTAACACGGACTGAGTTTCAAACGATACAGAGAAAGTTTCAAGCACAACTAAAGCATACAAATCATGGTCTATACCCATCGGACCTGAAGATGCGAACTATGCAAGTTTTAAGCGTTGAAAATTATCATTAATGCGGCACCTCATAATGTCTAAGTACAAGCCGATATTGTCAAAAAATCCAAGGATGGCTTCTGTAAAGTCAGAAAAT
>DAIDKT010000066.1 GCA_027449905.1 Legionellales bacterium | reverse complement strand
ATTTTCTGACTTTACAGAAGCCATCCTTGGATTTTTTGACAATATCGGCTTGTACTTAGACATTATGAGGTGCCGCATTAATGATAATTTTCAACGCTTAAAACTTGCATAGTTCGCATCTTCAGGTCCGATGGGTATAGTAGATAGGTATTCGATGTTTTCAATCGTATTCTGATATGTGTCTCCAAATAAACGCGTCACCCCTGTGATAGCTTGATACGACAGCTCTAGATGTTTTTGTAAATGCAAAGAATTTTCAGGTGAGATAGCTTGCTGACTTAGAGAAAAATACCCTGCGGGCAGTGCACGCTTGATCTCGTCACTTGGCGTCAGCGACTGATTTAATCCATGGATATAACCAAAATACAATATCTTTTGCAAAGCCATTCCAACTCTTTTAGAGTCACAATGATCAGTATAGCGGAACCAGCCTTTTATTTTTTCCCAAGCATATTGATACCAAGGTACGCGCTTAACGCTCATCCCATCAGAGAACAAAAAACCTTGCGGCTTTTGAAGTGAGTTCCAGTTTCGCTCATATGCTTTTTTATCATCAAATTTATATTGAAAAACATCTGGGTACATTTTCCAATCCGGTTGCTTTTTGAGCTCTTCTGTAACCTCGGCAATAAGAGTAAAGACCATAACAATTCCCAATAATAAATTTATCATATTGTATATTATGTAATCATAAAGATCAATATTTTTAGCTATATTAAAACAACCACGTTTAATTTATGCGTTCAATTTGTCTACTTACCCAAACCAAATGGACATGTTCTACTGAAGTCTCATGATAATTCATCTGCTGAAACGTGCTCTCCATGATTTGTGCACGGAGTCCAGGGCGCTAGCATCGTACACAAGATAATTGTAATGAAAAAGATTAAAATGGACCTTGCTAACAGGTGTCGGAACGCTGAAATCATAATTGTAGCAGACCTTAAAATAGTCCAGGGCGTGTTGACAATTCAGATCTCGACGTCCCGCGACGTAGGGCGTCAGAAAATGAATTGTCAACAGCCCTAATTTCTACAAACAGCATAAACAGGGGTAATCATGCTTGATAAAATTAAAAAAATAGTCATTTTAGGTGGGGGTACCGCTGGTTGGATGACAGCATCATATCTTCAAAAAGCATTACAAGGATCAGTGGATATCACGGTAATTGAATCGGCTACCATTGCTAAAATTGGCGTTGGCGAAGCAACGGTTCCTAATTTACAAAAAGTATTTTTCGATTATTTAGGGCTAAAAGAAGAGGAATGGATGCCCGAATGTAATGCATCATTCAAAGTGGCTATTAAATTTATCAATTGGAAAACAGGAGGGTTAGATGGAAACACCGACCATTTTTATCATCCGTTTGGTCTACTGCCTACATGTGACAATATTCCACTATCCCATTACTGGCTGCATAACTATCAGCAAGGGCTAACAAGAGAATCATTTGACTATGCTTGTTTTAAAGAGGTCACTATCTTGGATGCTAACTTGGCTCCTCGCTGGCTCAACGGAGACAAAGCAACTCGTTATGCCTGGCATTTTGATGCTCATCTCGTCGCTAAATTTTTGCGTGCATTTGCAACTTCAAAACAAAACGTTACATTACTTGTTGATGATTTGGAATCAGTTGAAGTTGATAAAGATGGCTTTATTAAAAATATAATGACTCGTTCCGGAAAAATAGTTGAGGGTGATTTGTTTATTGATTGTTCGGGATTTAGGGGCTTGCTTATAAATCAAGCACTTAAGGAGCCTTTTCTTGACATGAGCGATCACTTGTTATGCGACAGCGCAGTAGCCTTATCAATTCCTCATGATGATAAAAATAACGGTATTGAGCCCTTCACTTCAGCTATTGCTATGAAGGCTGGGTGGACTTGGAAAATTCCAATGCTTGGCCGATTTGGTTCTGGATACGTCTATTCCAGTAAATTTTGCTCTCAGGAAAATGCGGTTGATGAGTTTTCCGAATTATGGAGTCTTGAAAAAAATATAGATTTGAATCATATTCGCTTTCGCGTAGGTCGAAACCGTCGAGCATGGGTAAAAAATTGTGTTGGTATTGGTTTGTCATCTTGTTTTTTAGAGCCGCTGGAATCCACCGGCATTTATTTTATTTGCGCATCACTTTACCATTTGGTTAAATATTTCCCTGACAAAAACTTCGAGCCGTTATTGCAAAAAAAGTATAATCAAGAGATAGAAACCATGTTTGATGATACTCGTGACTTCATTCAATCCCATTTTTATTTTTCACCACGCAGAGACACTGATTTTTGGAAAGCCAATCAATCGTTGCAGTTAACTGAAAATGTTCGTGAAAAAATTGCATTATATCTTGCAGGCATCCCCTTCAATCAACCTGTTACTGATGAAAACACCTATTATGAAAACTTCGACACTGAATTTCGTAATTTTTGGACCAACGGTAGCTATTATTGTATTTTTGCGGGATTAGGCATTCTTCCCGAAAAACCTTTTCCGATTTTATCCTATAAATCAGACTCAATGAGGTCCGCAGAATTGATTTTTGATGAGATAAAAATGCAAAAAATGCAAATGAAAACGCTGCCTTCACATTATGATTTTTTAAAAAAAATACATGAACCGGCTGAATGAACTGAAGGTCGGTTTACATTTTGGCTCGCTCCCCAAAATGTAAACTGACTCCTCTTCGCTTTACCTATTTTTGATAACGTGAACAAAAATGCCCCTTTGCCAATTTTAATAGGAAAACGGCCAATGGATGGTCGCCAAAAAAAAAGCTGACAAATCAACTTTTGGACACAATTGACAATTATGAGCTATAATCATGATACATAGAACTTGAAATAGGATTATGTATGTTTAGCAGACAAAATAGCTTATTTAGGGACAATAAAGCTCAATCACCTGGGAAAGGTCAGACAATCAACCATGAAGCTCGTATTGAGATAGATCTTTCCAAATACTGCGTTTTATTCTGCAAAAAAAACACACAAAACTCTCCCCTTTCATCAGAAGAAGAGGCAGCCTTTAAAATAGAGTTTTCGAAATTAAGTCAGTATTTCTTATATTCCCAGGCTGGATTCATTTATGAAAACATGCTTGATGAAGCATTAAATACATTCGCTGAAAACGAGCGTACAGCTATTCGTAAATCACCAGCGATTTATTTAATGCACGACAGTTTTTCTGAGTTATTAAAAAATTCAATTGATGCTTTTTTGTTGGGGAGGTTGTTAGAGGCAAAAGACCAATCGAGAGCCACCTCTATTACTCCTTTTTCAACAAGTTCAGAATCAACATTTCCTGACTCCAATGACTATTGGACTGAAGATGTTGACAATATACTTCATTTTCGTCTTGAAGTAACAAGTTCTGAAGACCAAGTAAGTTTGATTTTTACTGATTCAGGCCCTGGGTTTTCTGATGATTTTTTAGAAAATCTGAGTGGCGAGGATCATCAACTAAAATATATCAATCAACGTAAACAGCATGGTTATTCACCGATAAAAGGGTTGTTAGGAGGAAGAGGGCTAGGTTTACGTCAAATTATTTGTCAAATATTATCTGGAGAAGAACTAAAACCAAACGCTAAAAACATACAGAAACACCCCATACTTGATTCGGCAATCTATTTTTATAATTGTCCAGAAAACTTTGGCGCTTGCGTTAAGATTACCACACAAAAAGCCCCATTATTACTAGAGAACTTGACGTATAACAGTCAGGGCAATCAATTAGCAGGTGATCAAAAAGAAGAAGATGAGGTAACCATGACCCTTCCACCTGGTAAATTTGGTTAAAACTGACACAGTTCATAGAGTCTAACTCGACTTTATGAAATTTTTACGAATACCCGTGTCTTGACCGCGAGATCCACAAATTGCTCACTATGGATACCGACTTTCGTCGGTAATTCGTTCCATTTTAGCTCGAAAAATGGATGGATTTGTATCTATGCTGAACCAAACCATTTTGCAGTTGAAGGCTTTGTACA
The DNA here is from genome assembly GCA_027449905.1 of Legionellales bacterium. Lineage (GTDB taxonomy): Bacteria > Pseudomonadota > Gammaproteobacteria > Legionellales > Legionellaceae > DAIDKT01. The sequence continues at coordinate 6,774 of DAIDKT010000066.1, read as the reverse complement.
CGCTGCCATCTCGATTTATATAATTCGGCAATCATTTCAGCTGGCTCATCGAGAAGATTAGTCACAAGAATAAGCGGTTCATTGTCTTCTCGAGCAACGCTAATTCGCCTAACAAGAGAGGTATACAGGTTTTTCTTACCACCTCTTGGTTTTGGATTGGAAAATAGAAATAGCCCATCTTCTAAAATAGAGGAGTCCTCAGGGACTTCAATGATTTGTTGAATCTTAATGGCCGCATTAACTTTTAATCGTGAAACAAAATATGCATTTTTTTCGTTGATACTCCACCACCAGTCATAATCGCAATAGCCCTTATCAAGCACATATACAACACCCTCGTCGATAGGCCACCGTTTATCCATTGATGAATCATTCAAATTGGGATAGCTCAATTGAATTTGTGTTGGGCATTCCAGACCTAAATCATATTCAACATGTAGCTTCAGGCCTTGGTTGCGACTTGTAGCATTTTTCTTTGCCCATTCATAGTCTGTATTATAAATACTGATACATTTTTTAATCAAATCTGCTGTTATGGGTTTCAATAGTTCACGAAAAACGCTATCTTTCACGGTACGTCCTTGACCTAAATGGCGATTTAGGACGCCATTCTTGGCGTTTTATCAAGGACGTGCAATCTCTTTTTCTTTAACCGGACAGTAGTACGCTTTCGTGGGAAAGACAGTATCATTTTTGTCGTGTACAAAGAGTTGAAGGTTGAAACCATGGTTTTTTTTTGATAGATTAGGGCGTGTTGACAATTCAGATTGCAATATTCGACGACTGGCTCCAACCATCCGGGGTCTTTTGACAATTAATCTGTTGAAACCTAACGCCTCACGCACAATTTGCCGGACGTTTGAATTTGTAACACAAACAGACGTACTGTGTGCTAAATCAAGATCTCTGGGCCCCGTAAAAAGTCGGGCACCCTACTTAGGATACATTATCAACAGACGTTATAATTAAGGATAATACAATGAAAAAGAATATATTGGCAGCCATGTTATCATGCATTCAGGCAAGCGTTTCTTTTGCTGGTACTATAGGCCCTGATACGCTCCCTCTCAATACCCAGTTGAGACCTTTTGTGATCGGGGAAGGTGCTTATACATGGAATAATTTTGACAAAATTATTATTAATGATTTGCCCAGTACCAAATCAGAAAACCGATGGGGTGGTCGGCTGGGCGCTGGTTTTTATCGACCTTTATCAGAAAAGTACAGTTTTATCAGTGAGGTAGGATTTGGCTATTTTGGTAAAGCGAAACGAATCATTCCAAGTGCCGGATACTCTTTAGATACAACAGTATATGGTTTAGACTTATTATTTGGTGCGTCATATCATTTTTCAGTCTTCGATATTTCTTTTAAAGCTGGCGGAATGTTTGAAGATGAAATAGCTCATAGTTATAATGACTTGTCCCAATTATCATCAGGTGATGTAATCAGTGGCGTACGTGCTGTAAAGCTGTCAAAATTGGAACTATTTCCTGAGATTAAAGCGGGGATTTTATATAACATCATCGATCAAGTTAGCCTTACACTATCTTACATGCATGTCTTTGGCCATAATGATTCAAGTAGGCTTAACCTGGATGCAACCCTTAGAAATTTCTCTTATAACCAATCGAGTAACTATAACAACGTGACCCTTGACTCAATTATGTTTGGCGTTCAATACACATTTGTTTAATCATTTGTTAAAAGGCGATTCATATGGATGACGCGCTTTGATAACTGTGATTTTACTTGGTTAGCATATGTTGGAAAATAAATATTTTTTAGATGGAGAAACCCTTTCCATCAATACGCTCATGGAAATAGTTTATTTTGGTGGAATTGTTTGTGTTTCCTCCCAAAGTAGAAAAAAAACTCGCGCAAGCTTTGAACAATTGCAAAGGCTTTTAAAAAAAAATACTATTATTTACGGTGTCAATACTAATTTTGGCGGACTTGCAAATCAGAAAATAGACAATGAACAGATAGACTTACTCCAAAAAAAATTGTTAACAGGTCTAAAATGTGGTTGTGGAACCCCCTTAAAAAAAGAGTTTGTACGTGCTGCAATGTTGTTGCGTGCAAACGCCCTGGCAAAGGGGGTTTCTGCGGTACGTGTTGAGATTATTGAACGAATATTATTGTTTTTAAATCATCATTTTATGCCGGTCATTCCTGAATTTGGTTCAATCGGTGCCTCCGGAGATTTAGTTCCATTATCTTATATCGCTGGATCTATTATTGGATTAAATGGCAGTTATCTGGTTGAGACACCTGAGGGCACCATCAGTTGTATGCTTGCCCTAGAAAAACTGGGGCTTAAACCATTGGAACTGATGCCCAAAGAAGCCCTTGCATTGGTGAATGGCACTTCACTCATGGCTGGTATGGCCGCGATAAATTTGTATGAAACCAAAAGAATACTCAACTTAACACTCATAATCAATGGTTTCTTTTTACAGGCAATGAATGCGGATATCAGCCCATTTCGTCCTTTTATTCATAAAAATAAACCTCATGAGGGACAAGCCACTGTTGCCAAAATTTTACTTTCCCTTCTCAATACATCGATGTTACTCAATCATGAAGACCCATCTATGCGCCTGTTCCAGGATCGTTATTCAATTCGTTGTTTGCCACAATACTTGGGTCCATTTTTTGAAATGATTGTTACGGCTCAAAAACAGATTGAAATAGAACTCAATTCTGCAAATGATAACCCTCTGTTTGATGCTGAAAACAATGAGGTACATCATGGAGGAAATTTTTTAGGTCAACACATTAGTTATTGTATGGACCAATTGCGCTATAGCATCGGTCTGGTAGTAAAACATTTAGATGTACAAATAGCATTACTGGTAACACCCGAATTTAGCAATGGTCTTCCAGCTTGCTTGGCAGGTTATCATAATCAGTCGATTGATTTTGGTTTAAAAGGATTACAGATAGCTGCAAATGCCTTGATGACGCGTATATTGTATAATTGCCAACCCATTGGCCATTTATACCCAACCCACGCAGAGCAATATAATCAGAATATTAATAGTCAGGGTTATAATTCGGCAAAATTAACAGCGGAATCAATTGATAAAACCTATATGTATTTATCCATGTCAATTTTGTTTGCGATTCAAGCTGTTGATTTAAGATCTAAAAAACTCAAAGACACTTATCACTCTGTCGACTTTATTTCTAATCAGCTAGTCCCTTTTTATGAGATGGTTAGCCAAATATTGCAACAAGACAATGATAAGGAGGTTCCATTCATACAACGTGGAAGTATAGATTTAGATGAGTCTATCAAATATTTAACAGCAGATTTAATCAAATATGATAGTAAACTACATGAAACAGTAGAAAAAATTCTGCAGTCATGTTGACCATTGATAGGATAACCTCTGCTCAAATCTGATTTTTCCCCTAGTGTCCGAATTTTGATGAATAAGTGTATTAAGGAAGATATTGTTCATGAGTACAGCAAATAAGAACCTACTGAGTGCGCTTAATAAATGGTCGGTAGAAAGACCAAATCAAATCGCTATCTCCTCCATTGAAAATACAGAAAAAAAAACGCTTTTCACCTATGGACAGCTGCAAAAAAAAATACAATCTTTGTGTGTTAAATTGTCACGGCACAATTTAACTGGTAAACCGGTGGTTTTATTTTATCAGCAACATGAGCATTTTATTTGTACATTTATAGCGTGTTTAAATATCAATATAATAGCCATACCCTTTCAGACTGACTCTTCGTATAATCAAACAGAGGCTCTGCAATTATTAATCAATTCTTCGGGCGCGAAAGCTGTTTTAACGACAGATGATGAAATACTGAAGCATCCAGGTATATCTGATATGAATATCTTGGTCATTCTAACTGATGTAATGACCGATCTATCGATTGAAGACCAATATCATGTCTTGCCTAATGAACATGAAGTGGCTTATTTACAATACAGTTCGGGTTCAACGTCACTTCCTAAAGGGTGTGTGATTACCTATGAGAATTTGAATGCGGCGCTTTATCGGACGGGACAATGCTGGAAATATGATAACACATCCAAAACACTCACTTGGGCTACTTTTTCTCATGTTTATGGTTTGATCTGTGGACTATTACTACCTCTTTATATGGGTACAGAGGTAGTTGTTTTCCCTGTCAGAAAATTAATTGAGGATCCGATGAGTTGGCTCTTAGCCATTTCAACCTATGCTATCACGCATAGTGGAGGGCCAAACTTTTGTTATGACCTCTGTATCGAAAAATATTCGGATAAATTGAGCCATGCATTAGATTTGTCTCTGTGGAAATATGCCATTAACGGTGGTGATATTATTCGAGAAAAAACCACGACACAATTTATTCAGTTATATGCAAATCGTGGTTTTAATTCACATGCCTTTTTTTTTGCTTATGGCATGTCGGAATTAACCGGTCTGATATCAGGTAAAAATTATCTACAAAGTGATTCTTTCATCTCTTTAAAAGATGTTTTGGAAAAAAAAGCCATCCCTAACGCCAATCTGTTATTTAGTTTAGAAAATGCAGCAAACTGTGGGACCCCTCTTCCAGAAATAAGTCTTAAAATAATAAACCCAGATACCTTGACAGAAGTTGAGCCACATCTTCTTGGTGAAATATGTTTATCAGGTGATTCGCTATTTGATGGTTATTGGCGAATTGATAGCAGGGCATCATTTGTTAGTTTGGATCAACGGAGTTACTTTCGTACCGGTGATCTTGGGTGTTTGATCGAGAAAAATCTATATTTGTTTGGAAGAATAAAAGATTGCATCCTTGTCAATGGTATAAATTATTTACCCAAAGATATAGAGGATACAATTTCACAATCATTGCTTGAATCTAGACTAATTGAGCAATCTGCAACAATCGTATTTTCAGTGGTGGATGAAGCGCAAGAAAAATTAATTGTTGTTCAGGAAGTAAATGCATCAGTCAAAAAATTTTCTTATTTAGTTAAAACGATTCGCTCGTGTGTGTCTCTTACTTTTGGCATCGAACCATTTGAAATTTTGTTTGTGAAACATGGAGTCATTCCTAGAACACAAAGTGGAAAATACAAACGACAGCAATTTAAAAAAATATATTTATCAAAAGAGTTGGCGCCAATCAAGCGCGTGATTAAAACGAGCAAAGCAGCTAGTAATCACCACACTAAGCACTATCCTCTTGGGCCTATCAATGAGGCGGAGGCTGACATTGAACTTGTCAGCACCCATGACTTGTCTGCCGCTTTATGTTCAGTCTGGCAAAATGTGCTGCGGATTAAGCGAGTGGCATTGCATGATGATTTTTTTCAATTGGGTGGGCACTCAATTGCCGCCATGCAAGTTTCATATCAAATGAGTCGATTGCTGAATCGTGAAGTTCAGGTTGCTGATATTTTTAAATATCGAACGATCGCAAAGCTTATGGATGCATTACCCTCAAGCGAGTTTGCTTTTGAGATAGGAAAATCTGAAGAGAGTCTAGCGCCTTTGTCATATGCTCAAGAGCGATTGTGGTTTATTGAGCGGTATGAAGATGGGACGAATGCCTATCATATCCCTTTAGCACTCCAGTTAAACCAAGCAACCAATGCGCAGGCTTTAATCGAGGCACTGCAGTTTGTTGTTGAGCGCCATAGCATTTTACGTACCTTGTTTGTTCAAAACCAATTCGAAACCTGGATGCAGCTTGTTCAGAATTTACCATTGGTTATAGAGACTGTGCGTTCGCTAGATATTGAAAAGGACATAAAAATCTTTACAGATTCATTTTTTGATTTAACCCGTGAATACCCCATTAGAGCGCGTTATTATGAATCGCTAGGCACCCAGACACGTTATTTGGTTATTGTTATACATCACGTGGCTTTTGATGGTTGGTCTCTGACACCCTTTACGCAGGAACTTGATTATTATTATCAGTGGATAGTGGGAAAATCACCTCTTTTGTTAAAGCCACTGCCGTTGCAATATAAGGATTTTGCAATATGGCAACGCAATCAGTTTGATCCTGTTCGCGAACAATCGTTGCTATCTTATTGGCAGAAAGTATTACTGGGGCATGAGGTACTGGCTTTACCTACAGATTATCCCCGTCCAGCCGCGTTTGATTATCAAGGTGCCTCATTAACCTTTGAATTACCCAATGATCTGCCATCAGCCTTGGCTAGTTTGGCGCAATTTCATGGCGTAACACCATACACGGTATTGTTGGGTGGATTGGCTTTGGTTTTATCTTGTTACTCAGGTCAACAAGATGTATTGATTGGTTCACCTTTTGCGAATCGCCCTCATCGAGATTTATCCGGGTTAATTGGTTTTTTTGTTAACAGTTTGCCTTTGCGCATTCTACTGGACAGTCAATCCAGCTTGGCGTTGTTTTTAGAACGTGTATATACATGTGTGATGGAGGCGCAATGGCATCAAGCGTTGCCTTTTGAACAATTAGTAGGTCACTTTTTAACGGAACGAGACGCATCCAGACATCCATTTTTTCAAGTGATGTTTCAAGTTCAGCATCCACAGCAAGATGACTCTTCCGCTGAGATTTTTGACTTAATTCGTTTGGACGATTCAGTTGCTAAATTCGATTTGAGTATTGGTTTGATGGTGTCCGAAGACCGTATCAAAGGGGTGATTCAATATGCGACCTCGTTATTTAAAGAAGAAACGATAGCGCGGTTTGCAAGGCATTACCATCAAATTTTATCAGAAATGGTCAAGAAAGAAGATGAGTTGATTGGTACTTATTCGCTCTTAACCCCG
>DAIDKT010000065.1 GCA_027449905.1 Legionellales bacterium | reverse complement strand
ATAAATTAGATGTGATTGAATGTTTCCATACAGTAGGTCACGAACCTTGGGTGGGAGAAGTGCTAGAAAAACAAAAAATGATCTATGCAAACCTGGGATTCAACCCACCATCCTCGTTATGAGTGTTCGGGAATCCAGGTTTTATGGTTAACTACTTCTTTGGCCGTGGCTGTATTGTAATCCAGGATGATTTCGTAATAATTGGGGATGGGAGAGAATCCAATGATTTCTTTACTTAATCGTGGTAATCGGCAAATCTCTGTCGGTAACACACCTTCACGAATCATGAGCGCCAATATTTTATCTGTATAAATCTGAGGCTTTGTCTCACCCAAATTAGGAATATAATAGTGCTGCATAATAGAGCAGAACCAAAAATAAAAATACCTTTTATCAAAGCAAGATAAAGGCAGTTTAAGCGCAAACATGTCACAAACCACCATGTTCCACAACGAAGCAGGTAATTCCCAGGGACGTATTAAATCAAGTAAGTATGAGTAGCCATTTGATTTTTCCGTGTCGTTTGGAAAAAATATCTCCATGAGTTCACTAAAGAGCACTATTTTTTTATCCAAGAGCATTTCTAGAATGGTGGCATTTTCACCTGCGTAGATGTTTTCCCAATTGAATATCACTTTATCGTCCCTCAAACGGCCTCAATAAGAAGTTGCCAAGCCAAGCGAGTGAGGTGCTCGCAATTCGGTAGCGAACCTAGACTTGGCAAAACGCTTTAGATGGCCCTTTTCAGATTAACGATGTTGCTCATTTGTTCTGCGCCATAAATGATTTCTTGTAGTTTTTGTGCCCACGCATCAAGTGCATGCTGCTTCTCATGGTCATAGCTATGACGATCATAAATTGCTGTGACACTATTGTTTTCGGAGTGGTTTAGAATTTTACTGACCACCAAGCGTGATATACCAAGTGATGTTAAATGAGATGCCGTCGTTCTCCTAATATCGTGCGGCGTCCAGGCCTTAATGCCATTAAACTGACATCGTCTTACGGCATGGTCAATGGATGAGCCCGTGATGTGTGTATCTTTTCGTTTTGCGGGAAAAAGAAACCGCGATGAACCAGAAAGTTGCTTAATGTCATTCAACAATCCGACTGCTAATGATGACAGCGGTACTCGATGCACTTGACCATTCTTTGCTTTGGTTGCTGGAATTGTCCACCAGCCAGCGACTAAATCTAATTCGTCCCACTCAGCAGCAACAACTTCGCCCTTTCTTTGCCCTGTGGCAAATTGCAGCTTTAGCACCAGTTTGGTTTCTGCTGACATATGGATGACGTGCAGTGGATTATCTTGGTTTGTATTTTGATCTAAGGCATGCCATAAAGTTTTGATTTCTTCTTCGGACAAAACTCGGTCACATCGAATTTCTTTGGCAACGGCCTTGACTGCTGCACAGGGATTTACGTTGACAATATCCCTTTCAATGCCAAAATTAAACATACGACGAATGCACGCCAATGCCCTATTAGCTGCTATTGGTGCACCGCGCTCTTTAATCCTATCAAGCAATAACACCACGTCTCGGCAACTCACGTCTTTCGCCTTCAATTTACCCCAGTATGGTTTAACATCTTTATACAGGCACCGTTCATCAGCTTTTGCTGAGCGCTTGTTCGGTCTAGCCCATTTTTCCAAATACTCTTCGATTAAGCCTTCAACTGTTGACGAATCACGGACGGCAATTTTGGCTTTTTGTTTTTCATCGGCAGGGTCTTTACCGCTTTTCAAAATAGTTAGCGCTTCACGGTGTAACGCTTTTGCCTCATCAAGAGTACATTGAGAGCATTTGCCTAAAGTCATACGCCGTTTACGGCCATTGAAATGATAAAGATAAATATAGCTCTTCTTGCTTGAAGGAAATACCGTTATCGCAAACCCTTCACCTTTGTTTTCACGTACGTCACGAGGCTTGGTTTGACCTTCCAAGGGCTTTAATGATTTCACAAATCGATCAGTAAACCATGTGACCTTTTTCTTTGTTTGTGCTTTTTCTGTTTGCACCGATTCACAATCTGTATCTGACAAAATGTCCATGCTTACCTCTATAAAGTGACGAACGTGATAAATGTGACGTTCAATAAAACATTTATTTTTCGAGAGGATAACGCTATCAGCTTTAAAATGGAAGGGAACGTTTAATAAAAAACGTTCCTATAACGTTCCTCCTTGACGCTGGCAACGGATGAAGAATGATGATTCACCAAGAAGCATGAAATCCAATATAACACTTATGAATAAAGGGTTTTGTATGTTTTAATTGACGAGCGATGAAGTATGGTGAATAATGGTGAAGTGAGTATATGTATCGACTGTTAATCATTAGGTCGGCGGTTCGAGTCCGTCCCGGGGAGCCAAGCCACACGTGGCTTCTAGTAAAATTCAAATTTCCTCACGACCTCTCGGGGTACACTTTGGGGTACACTCTCGGAGTTTAACTCAAATGAAAGCAGCCATACCACACAAAGTAGAAGTGGTTCCATATGACATACATTGGCCTAACCTATTTAAAAACGAAGCTAATCGTATTCAAAAGGCTTTAGGCGCATGTCTTAAAGAAATTTATCACATAGGTAGCACCAGTATCCCTGATATGCCAGCAAAACCTGCCATTGATATGATACTGGTACTCGATAATGTAGATGATATTCATGCTATATCGGAAAAATTAACTCAATTAAATTATGACCCAATCCGGCGTCAAATCATTCCTCATGTGAGTTTTTTTACAAAACGGCAAGATCAAACAATCCGGTTTCATTTACATCTACATGAAAGAGGAAGCCCTCAAATTAATCGTCATGTTAATTTCAGGGACTATGTTATTCATCATCCCAAAGTAGCCGATGATTATGCCAAGCTTAAAATGCAATTGGCCACTCAATTTGCCGATGATATCTATTCTTATGTTTCTGGAAAAGACAAATTAGTTCAAGAAATTGATACTAAAGCTAAGCTCTGGTCGGAGAAGAAAAGAGATTACCTACCGCAAAACACAGGGCCACTTGCCAAAGACTGGCCTCATGAAAAGCTAGTCAAAGCTATGGAAGCCAACCTTAATGTCCACATGACTAATTTTGCTCAATATTTAAGACAGGTTGAATTAATCAGAGTACCGGGATTTACACTTGTTAACTCAGGGTTAGCAGATGACACCTTTAATTACGCAATAGATGCTGATTTTTCTTCAGTAAATGCTAATAAAAAAATTTCAGAAGTAACCGATTATTTTACCCAGAAAAATATTCCATTCTCATGGTGGATAGGGCCTCATGATCAACCAGATGACTTACCAGCACATTTAGAAAATCATGGCTATAAAAATACTGAGAACAATTGTGCTATGTATTTTGATCTAGATGCATGGTATGGCCAAATTTTTTCCATACCAAAGCTTAATATTATTCGTGCAACGGATGAAAAAACATTACATGATTTTGCATTAGTGCTTGCTAATGATAAAGCGGCGTTCAAAACCTATTTTTCATGGGTCGCTTCGATTTTAACGGATGATGATCCAATTGAATATTATGTTGGATACGTTGATGGAAAACCCGTCGTTCGTGGTTTATCTTGCTATTTTGCACAAGTTGCAGGACTGCATTGGTTATCAACGGTTCCATCTGAACGTAGAAAGGGCTATGGTAGAGCCATGCAAGAATATCGATTAAAGCGGGCAAAAGATCTCGGTTACCACATTGCCGTTTTACAGGCATCTAGCGAAGGCTATCCGCTCTATCAGCAGTTAGGATATCAAGAATGCGGTAATTTTCGCGAATATAAAAAAATAAAATAGCTATTGCGTAGGATAAAAGAATGAAATTTAATATTGTTCCTATAGAAGAAAAACACATTGATGGTTTTTGGCACGCTGTTGATAGCGTAGCTAGAGAGCGTAAGTATTTAGCTTTTTTAGAAGGACCACCAATACATACCACAATAAATTTTGTTCAAAACAATATCAACGATGGTTGGCCGCATTTTGTCGCATTAAGTGAAGAAAAAATCATTGGTTGGTGTGACATAACCGGGAGAGTCATTTAAGGTGTGTAAATAGCGCGGGAGAAAATTTTTTAACGCTGTAAAACTTAACTTCATGCTCAATCTCTCATAGTCTCACCTCACTGTCAAAATATTTTTTAATAAAAAAATCAAAAAAATTATTGCT
>DAIDKT010000064.1 GCA_027449905.1 Legionellales bacterium | reverse complement strand
ATTTTCTGACTTTACAGAAGCCATCCTTGGATTTTTTGACAATATCGGCTTGTACTTAGACATTATGAGGTGCCGCATTAATGATAATTTTCAACGCTTAAAACTTGCATAGTTCGCATCTTCAGGTCCGATGGGTATATTAGTCTTTGACAATACAGAGGAATGGGAAATGATAAACGCAGACACTGAAGAAGAGCTTGTACAAAAAATCATTTCTAAATTAGAAAAAATGTGGTCTTCGGATCTTAAAAAAAATTAAGCATACCCACCATTTAATGAGGGATTACAAATTTTTTCTGAAAGCCTCTTGACTTCATATCCAGCCTGTAGATAAGCTTCGCGGTCTCGCTGTGGTTGTTGATAGATGTGTTCCATATTGTCCATGGTGAATGATGACATAGCCTCGGCAGTCATGCTTCTTGACTCTTGCTAAATGGAAAAGCATTCAAGTCGATTATTGATAGACCCACAAGTCCAATTTTGTTGATCTTAAGGAGAAAGTTTGTGTTGCGTTCATTTCGTTGTTTTCGATCGAAAAATGATCATACACTTGGTGTTGATATCACCGAAAATTCAGTAAATCTCATTGAATTATCAAGAAAAAATCATCAGTTTTGTGTGGAAAATTATCGAATTGTGCCTGTGCCCAATGGGGTCATGAGCGGTCACTTGGTCCATCAAATTGATGCGTTAGCTGACTGCATACGCGTTCATCTTAAGGAGTCGAAGTTAACGTTAGACCAAGCTATTTTGGCGATTCCTGATGCGTGCACCATCTGTAAAGTGATTCAAGTGAGTGATGCTTTATCCACTGATGATATTGAAGAGTTGGTCCAAATGGAAATCGATCAATATATTCCTGATGTGATTCATGAGGTTCATTTTGATTTTAAACTTTTGGGTACAAATCAACCTGGTTTCCGTGATTTATTGATCGTTGCTTGTCGATCTGAATATGTTAACAGCCGAGTTCGGGCGCTGCGTTTGGTCGGGTTGAAAACGACCTATGTGGATGTTGAATCCTATGCGATACAACGCGTTGTTCAATATATGACTGCGACCAAGCTGCATGCAGAAAAACCGATGATTGTTTTGTTGGATATTCATTCTGCGCACATCAATTTTTTCGTATTTCATGAACTGCAGTTGATTTTTACCCATCAAGAATTGTATCGCGACCAATTCTTCTTATTCGTATCCATCGAGCGTCTTTTTCAATTTTTTTACTCAGCTCATCCGCAGAAAATTATTACTGAGATTTTTGTGTGTGGTCAGCTGACTGCCGACATAGTGGGCTTACTTCAAGAAACATTACAGGCATCGGTTATGCTGTTGAATCCGTTCATTAACATGTCCTTTGCAAAAGATATTAATCCCAGTGATTTCTTTACAGATGCATCAAGATTTATCACCGCTTCTGGTTTGGCAATGAGAGTGTAATGGATATTAATTTATTACCTTGGCGAACTGCGCGACGATTAAGTCAAAAAAAACAATTAGTTACTTATATTTCCGCGATAATTGTGATCTGTTTTCTGGTTGTTGTTTATCTACAACATCATGCACATCAACGAATTGAGCATGAAAAGCTGCAAAATCAGCAGTTACAACAGCGGGTTCATCAGTTACAGGTCCTTAATCGAGAGCAACGCTCCCACAAAGAACAAGCGCTGACTCATGATTATCAGCATAGAAAAATCCATCAACAAGAAATGCCTTTGGAAACTGCGTTGATTCAAATTAATTACGCGAAAGCAAGCGATCTGGTCTTACTTTTAAAAGATAAAAGTAATCCGTTTTTGTCAGCTCGGGGGATGTTAGCGGCCGATCCTCGGACGAACATGATCTGGGTGCAAGATGTTAGTGAACAGGTTAATAAAATTAAAGACTTATTAAAACAATTAGATACCCCCAACCGCCAGGTGTTGATTGAAGCCCGCATCGTCAATATGTCAAAAGAATGCGCAGATGATGTCGGTGTGCGGTTTGGTTTACTTCGTGCAGTAGAACCCAGTCAGATTGATCAACCACCACAGTCACCACATATCGGGGGGCAGGTTGGCCAGCGGCTCAATATTGATTTGGGTGCATTACCGCTTGATTCATCACCCGCTTCAATTGGAATTGCCATTGCAACATTAGAAAAACATATTCTACTTGATTTGGAGTTATCGGCTTTAGAAAGTGAAGGAAAAGCGAAAATTATTGCTAGTCCGCGTTTGATGACAACCAACCAAGAACCGGCAACAATCCAATCGGGAGAAGATATTCCCTATCAAGAATATATGGCGAGTGGAGCCACCGCGGTTTCCTTTAAAAAAGCAGTGTTGAGTTTGAAAGTGATCCCACAAATCACGTCAGATGGTAAATTGATGATGGCTTTGTCCATTAATCAAGATTCTGATTCAGGTCGCCGAGTCCAGGGAGTGCCAATCATTTTAACCAAATCAATTGAAACCAATGTCTTGGTTAATAATGGGCAAACCATTGTATTGGGAGGTATTTATAAACAAGATAAAAATAACAGTGTGGCAAGCGTTCCGTTTTTAGGAACCTTACCGGTTATTGGCTATTTGTTTAGGCGTACCCAGGTCAGAATGCGCAAGGAAGAGTTGCTCATTTTTATTACTCCTAGAATAATATCAAATTCGAAAGACCTGACGAATTAAATTGTGTATAATCCTATCGTTAATAAGAACTAGGCCACGTCCCCGAAGTTTTTCCAGGGCTAAAAAGTGAGAAATTGGCTATAAAATGCGTTCTATCGAGGCGAATAGCCTAACTATTTAACGAGATGCAACATATTTGGGGGTCAATTTATTTTTTTTTTAGTCCAAAAGTATCTTTAGAGACCTTTCCTATGTCAATAGAACTAAGTTATGGAGCAAATAATTTAATATGAGTATCGTTAAAGTGCGTAATATTTTTCTAATTGGACCTATGGGCGCAGGGAAAAGTACAATAGGTCGTACTTTGGCAAAGGAATTGAAATTAGACTTCTTTGACTCTGACGAAGTGATAGAGCAACGAACAGGGGCTGATATTTCTTGGATATTTGATGTTGAGGGAGAGGATGGTTTTCGGAAACGGGAACAGAAAGTCATTGATGAACTAACTCAAAAAACCAACATCGTGCTGGCGACGGGTGGTGGTGTCATCATGACGCCGGAAAATCGCAATGCCTTGGCTGCGCGAGGTACCGTTATCTATCTTAAAACATCTTTGCAGCAACAGTTTGAGCGAACCAAACGAGACAGTCCCAAACGGCCTTTATTAAAAACGGATAATCTAGAAGGTAAGTTGGAAATGCTGCAAGATGAAAGAGAACCTTTTTACGAAGAGTTAGCCGATGTAAGTTTCGAAACCGATAAACTAACTGTCAAAGCGGTGGCAAATCATATCATCAAATATATTTATGGTGAAAGTTAGGGGCTGTTGATAATTCATCTGTATAAACCAGACGTCCTGCGATTTGTTCGTTGAGTCCAGAGATGAATGGCACTAAGTTAAGTACCCGTTCGGGCTGATGGCACTAAGTTAAGTACCCGTTCGGGCTGAGGAGAGGCGTTAGCCTCGTCTCGAAGCCTTGGTGAATAGGCTTCGAGACGGCGTAAACGCCTCCTCAGCCCGAACGGATCGAAGTAAATTTAAACAAATAATCGTTAGCTTAGTGCCATTAAGTCCAGAGATGTTGCTTGATAAAAAGTTTATTGTGCATAAAAAAATCTAAACAGCTCCCGCGAACAAGTCGCGGGACGTTGAAATTTGCATAGTCAACAAACCCTGGTATAGCGAACTCAAGATGCGCCCAAGATGGCCGTTCCTAATCTACGGAGTGAGTAATTACGGTGAAACAACATAAAAAAGAGATGGACTTAGATGCGGGGATAGGTGTTTGCGAACGGTTTCTCTCAGATTTAAATGATAGATCTAAATATCGATTGTTTCGATTTAGTATGTTGTACCTGATGCCCGTCATGGCCATTATTTATTTTTTGTCGGTTTATTTTGCAGATAATTTTTTAGCCGAACGACCAATCACATCCAGACCGGCTAGGAGCACTCACATCAATTTAAAGTTAACGAGCCAGATCCCAAGCTTGCGATTGGCTGCGAAAAGACAAGTTTTGTCAAGCATTTGTTTAAAAAGAGTCACATTAACTGACTTCAGCGACTCCAGCGCTGATTCCTCGATGAATGTGACACCGGTCATGGATAAAGTGCTGGTTACGCCTAAATCATTTGGATAATGGGTCATGAAAATTCTAGCTGATGCATCTATACCACTTCTGCAGGAGTTGTATAAGCAACCGTTTTTTTTAACACGCTACCAACAAAATAAAGAGGTAAAATCGCTGATTGGCGGGCATGATATCTTGATATGCAGGTCAACTCTCGCGGTGAATGAGGATTTGTTGCGCGACACGAACATTCAATGTGTGGCGACTGCGAGTAGCGGCATTGATCATATTGATACCCATTATTTGCTAGACCATCACATAGAGTTAATAGATGCAAAGGGGAGCAATGCATGCGCGGTAGCGGATTATGTTATGGCAACCATTGCTTTTTTAGAGAAAAATAGCCAACTCAAACGGGGAAAGGCGTGTGTGGTTGGTGTTGGTTGCGTTGGATCACAGGTCATGTCGCGGTTACAATGGCTGGGTTTTGATGTCATTGGTTACGACCCGTTAAAAGAGCATGACTCGGTGGTTGTGTCAGCTGATTTTTCTGAAATATTTAGCTGTGATCTTATTTGTATCCATGCGAATTTACATTCATCATCGCCATTCCCAAGTTTCAATTTATTTAATGACGATAATTTGCGATTATTTAAACCAAATGTGGTGATAATCAATGCATCGCGCGGTGATATTGTCAATGAAAAAGCGTTGTTATCCATGAAACAGCCGATCAACTATTGCACTGATGTTTATAGTAAAGAACCTGCTATATGTCCGGAATTGGTTGACTTTTCACGGCTTTGCACGCCGCATATTGCTGGACACAGCATTGAGGCAAAACGTCGTGCTTCTATTCAACTCAGCAAGGTTTTACATCAGCGTTATCATGTCTCACGTGAACCATTGCCTGCTGAAACTGACTTGTTGGCTGTGCATGGAAAGAGTCGAATTGAGCTTTCTAAACCAACTTGGCAAGAAATGGTGTTATCAATCTATAACCCATGGCATGAAACACAATTATTGAAACAGGCCTGTGATAAACAAACGGCTTTTTTAAAAATAAGAAAAGCCCATCAACACCGCCATGACTTTGATTTTATCATGTAAGCGGACTTCATTTAATGAAGTCCGCTTATAACGCACATGGATGATAGGAAATCTGTAAAAAACGATTGGTTTCTGCTATTCTAAATTGACGTTTGCCTTGCACCATCATTTTTTTCGAGGGGGTTAAGCGGACTTCATTAGGGTCTGCTGACAATTCATTTTCTGATGCCCTACGTCCCGCGACTTGTTCGCGGGATCCAGAGATCTTGCTCAATGCAAGTTACTACTGCACAGAGATAGATCCAGCTGGATCCCGCGAACAAGTCGCGGGACGTCGAGATCTGAATTGTCAACACGCCCTAAATACCTATCACTAGTCGTTATACGAAATGAGTCCAAGGAGATTATCATGTATAAAAAAGTGCTTTTCGCAACGGATTTTGATGAAGTGGGGATATATGCCGCAAAAAAAGCCAAAAAAATTGCTGACGAAAATAATGCTGCTTTGTTTTTAGTTCATGTGGTTGAACCGATCCCCGCTTATGCGTACCCAGGGTTTGCCGGTTTTGCGGAAGTTGAGGTATCTATTCGTGAACAAGCTGAAAAAGAGCTGAACAAATTAGCTGATAGTTTAGGTGTTGATCAAAAACATCGCTTGTTAGAATTTGGTTCGATTAAAAATGAAGTCTTGCGTGTGGCTCATGATAGTAAAATCGATTTGATTGTCACAGGTAGCCACGGCAAACATGGTTTGGCCTTATTACTTGGTTCAACCGCGGATGCTATTTTACATGGTGCACATTGTGATATTTTGATTGTTCGCCCCACGAAATGAAGTTATTGTGGACGATTAAACACCTTTCAATTTTTACCAGTGGATGTGTAGCTGCAATTGGAAACTTTGATGGTCTGCATCGTGGCCATCAAGCTTTATTGGCTTCCTTGCGTGCAAAAGCCGAGCAGGCGCGGCTTCCGAGCTTGGTTATTTTGTTTGAGCCGCAGCCGCGCGAGTTTTTCCAAAAAAAACAGGCGCCACCTCGATTATCTTTGTTACGCAGCAAGCTTGATAAACTCAGTGAATGTGGGGTTGATTTTGTATACTGTCTTCGATTTAACCAACGCTTGGCATCGATGTCCGCTCCTGATTTTGCGCAAAAAATTATTTATCAAGATTTAAAGGTTCGGTGTTTATTTGTAGGTCAAGATTTTAGATTTGGCCGAGATAGGCAAGGTGACATTGACTTGCTGATTCAATTAGGAGAGCAGGCAAATTGTCTGATAGAGGTCTACCAAGATTTTACGATTGGACATGAACGTGTTAGCTCAACCCAGGTCAGGCTTGCTTTGCAGCAAGCTAATTTTGCTCGTGTCAAAGAATTAATGGGCAGAGACTACAGCTTGTGCGGAAGAGTCATGTATGGAGACGCCCGCGGTCGCGAATGGGGCGTGCCCACAGCTAACTTAAAAATACCACCTGGGCCTTTGCCTTTGAAGGGGGTTTTTTGTGTGCAAGTCAAGAGAGCAGGGTACCCATTGTTCAACGGGGTTGCCAATATAGGGCAACGACCGACCCTCGATGGGACCAAACAAATATTAGAAGTGCATCTATTCGATTTCAATGATTTGTTATATGGTGAGCGATTAGAGGTTTTTTTCTTGCACAAATTGCGAGATGAAGTAAAATTTCCCTCTTTAGAGGCTTTGATTACGCAAATTCATACCGATGTGTTGTCAGCAAAAACATACTTTTTAGAGTAATCCGATGTCAGAATACAAAGATACCTTGAATTTACCCAATACTTCTTTTCCGATGAAAGCAAGCTTAGCAGCCCGTGAGCCAGAGATGTTGGCAAAATGGCAATCGATTGATTTATATAAAAAAATACGTACCAAACGCTCAGGTCATCGACGTTTTATTTTACACGATGGGCCGCCTTATGCGAATGGACACTTACATTGCGGACATGCCTTAAATAAAATTTTGAAAGACTTTATTGTTAAATCAAAATCCATGAGTGGTTATGACGCACCATTTGTGCCAGGTTGGGATTGTCATGGTTTGCCAATCGAGTTAAATGTAGAAAAAAAATTAGGAAAATCTGGGGTCAAGGTGAGTCCATCTGATTTTCGTCGTGCTTGTCGAGATTATGCATCGAGTCAAATTGATATTCAGCGAGATGAATTTAAACGGTTGGGGGTTTTGGCTGATTGGGGCAACCCTTATGTCACGATGGATTTTCGTTATGAAGCCAATATTATTCGTGCCTTGGCTAAGATCATTGCAAAGGGACACCTTCATCAAGGATTTAAACCTGTCCATTGGTGCATTGATTGTGGTTCAGCTTTAGCAGAGGCAGAAGTCGATTATGAGGATAAATCATCAGCCTCGATTGACGTGGGATTTTATGTGGTTGATCCGAAAGCATGTTTAGAACGCATGCACCTTGATGCAGCACTGAAACCATGCATCGTACCAATCTGGACGACAACACCATGGACCTTACCTGCCAACGAAGCTGTGAGTTTACACCACGAATTTATTTACGCACTGGTTGATATCGGCGATCGCTATCTGTTGGTTGCGTCGGAGTTGGTCGAACCAACGATGATGCGTTATGGTATCAAAGATTATCATGTCGTTGGTCAAGCAAAAGGGGCGATATTTGAATATTTGGCATTGAAGCATCCTTTGTATGAACGAACAGTGCCCATCGTACTAGGGGATCATGTAACCATAGAATCAGGAACCGGTTGTGTTCATACTGCACCAGCACATGGTCCTGATGATTACGTGATTGGACAAGCGTATCAATTACCACTGATTAATCCGGTGTTAGCAAATGGATGTTACGCCGCGGATGTTCCTTTGTTTGCCGGGCTTTCTGTTTTAAAAATCCAAGATTCTATTTTAGATAAGTTGCGTGAAACAGGGGTGTTGTTGCATGAAGAAAACCTGATACATAGTTATCCACATTGCTGGCGACACAAAACCCCAACTATTTTTCGTGCGACACCACAGTGGTTCATTTCTATGGAGAACAATGGGTTGCGCGATGCTTTGTTTAAGGCCATTCGCAAGGTGCAATGGGTACCGGAGTGGGGACAGGCGCGGATTGAGAGCATGGTAAAAAACAGGCCTGATTGGTGTATTTCAAGACAGAGATCCTGGGGGACACCGATACCGTTATTTATCCATCGAGATACACGGGCCATTCATCCTGACACAGTGAATTTGATTGAAACCATAGCAAAGCGCATCGAGCAATCAGGAATCGAAGCTTGGTTTGAGCTTGATCCGGCTGAATTGTTGGGGAAAGACGCGATTTTTTATGAAAAAAGTCAGGATACTTTGGATGTGTGGTTTGATTCAGGTGTTTCTCATTATTGTGTGTTGAGCGCGTTTGGCGATGGTTTGGGTTTTCCGGCTGATGTCTATTTCGAGGGGTCTGATCAGCATCGTGGCTGGTTCAACTCTTCATTAACAACTGCGGTGGCAATTGATGGTAATCCGCCCTATAAAACGGTATTAACCCATGGTTATACTGTCGATGCTGAGGGTAAAAAATTATCTAAATCAAAGGGAAATTATGTTGCCCTCGATAAATTAATTGCAATTTATGGGGCGGATATTTTACGGCTATGGGTATGCTCTAGCGATTATCGAAATGAGTTGAGTATCTCTGATGAAATCATTAAACGCAATGCCGATGCTTATCGACGAATTCGAAACACGGCTCGTTTTCTATTAGCCAATTTGTTTGATTTTTATCCAGAAAAAGATGGCGTGGCTCCCGAAAATCTGGTTGAGCTTGATAGTTGGGCGATACGACGTTGTCAATTATTACAAACGGACATCATCAACGCGTATGAACAATATCAATTTCACGTGATTTATCAAAAAATTCATCATTTTTGTGCGATTGATTTGGGTAGCTTTTATTTGGATATCATTAAAGATAGGCAGTACACCACGGCGGTTGATAGTCAAGCCAGACGTTCATGTCAAACAGCTATGTATCACATTATTCAGGCTTTTACTCTCTGGCTTGCTCCCATCTTGTCGTTCACCGCGGATGAAATTTGGCGCTACATTCCTGGTCAACAAAGTGAATCAGTTCTGCTTGAGGAATGGTACCAAGCTTGGCCACAACTAAAAGTGGTTGATATGGAGCGTTGGGAATTGATTCAACTAATCCGTGATGAAATCAACAAAGCGTTAGAGGCGAAAAGACAGACTGGCGTCATCGGCTCCGGCTTGGCTGCAGAGATAACTATTTATGCAGATGACAAAGCGTTGTCGGCCTTGCAGGCGATAGGGGATGAATTGCGTTTTGTGTTGATTACATCAAAGGCAACGGTGTTGCCATTGGATGTGTGTCCAAAGACGCTCGCGATTCATGCTGAATTGGGTATTGCTATTGCAGTTGAAGCGAGTGAGGCAAACAAATGTAGCCGCTGTTGGCATCGTGTAGATGATGTCGGCACCGATCGGGCTCATCCCGAGCTTTGTCTTCGTTGCGTCGGTAATATTTCTGGTCATGATGAAAAGAGATTGCATGCATGAAAAGATACGCTGGTTTATTGATAAGTGTCCTGGTGGTTTTTTTAGATCAGCTGACTAAGGGTTGGGTTTTAAAAAATCTGATACCCTATACGCCGGTTAAAATTACCTCCATGTTTAATTTAACGCTTGCGTTTAATTCTGGTTCGGCCTTTAGTTTTTTAAGTGAGGCAGGCGATTGGCACCGTTGGTTTTTTACCGGTTTTAGTTCATTGATGAGTGTTGGTCTGTTGGTGTGGATTTTGAAATTACCGGATCGATTGACAATCAAATTAGTGAGTTTGAGTTTGATCTTAGGTGGTGCGCTAGGCAACCTAACCGATAGAATTTTATTGGGACATGTGGTTGATTTTATTCAAGTCTATTATCGAACCTATTATTGGCCGGCTTTTAATATAGCAGATAGCGCTATTTGTGTAGGGGCTGTTTTATTGGTATTTGGTTCGCGTAAAGCTGATGTCTAATGCCATCGTCTGGTTTCGGCAAGACTTGCGCCTGTTGGATAATCCTGCATTGGCAGCGGCTTGTCGTGATCATGTTGTGATTCCGATATACATCCTCGATGAGGTCAACAAAGCGATTGGCGCAGCTCAGCGTTGGTGGCTTCATCATAGTTTAACATCTTTAGATTCAGGCTTGAAAAAAATTGGATTAAACTTATGTCTGCGCCAAGGTAACCCCTTGGATATTTTGGAACAATTGGTTCGTGATTACAGAATAGAATTCATCTACTGGAATCGTTGCTATGAGCCTGATGCAATCGCGCGTGACACAGCGATAAAAGAATTGTTTCAAAAACGCGGCATTCGGGTGATCAGTTCGAATGGGAGTTTGCTGCATGAACCTTGGCAAATAACCAATAAGGCCGGGCATTTTTTTAAAGTGTTCACACCATACTGGCGAACTTGTTTGCAGCAGATGAAGACGCCCAATCCGCATATCGTAACCTATACCTCCTCAAAATTAACAGTCCATGGTGAGGAGTTGGCCAGTTGGAAACTATTACCACAAAACCCAAACTGGGCTGAAGCGTTTGGGCATTATTGGCAGCCTGGAGAAGAAGGCGCTGGCTTGAAGTTAGCAGATTTCGTTGAAACCCATTTGACTGGTTATAGCACTTCTCGCGATGAACCCGCCAAAGATACAACCTCAAAGCTTTCGCCACATTTGCATTTTGGTGAAATCAGTCCTTGGCAGGTTTGGCGTGCTATTGAAGCGGTCAAATTGGATAAGGATTGCGACTTAAAATCTTCAGATCGTTTTTTATCTGAAATAGGTTGGAGGGAATTTTCGTATCATTTGCTTTATTACATGCCATCACTTCCGCATACAAATTTCAAGTTAAATTTTGATGCGTTCCCCTGGAAAAATGATCCTGAGTTTTTAAAGCGCTGGCAAGACGGTCAGACTGGATATCCTATTGTAGATGCTGGTATGAGAGAGCTATGGCATACAGGTTATATGCATAATCGAGTTCGCATGATTGTCGCTTCATTTTTAACAAAAGATCTATTTATTGACTGGCGCTTTGGGGCGAGCTGGTTTTTGGATACATTAGTGGATGCAGATTTAGCTAATAATTCAGCCAGCTGGCAATGGGTTGCCGGATGCGGCGCCGATGCCGCGCCATATTTTCGTATTTTTAATCCTGTATTACAGGGAGAAAAATTTGATGCTCAAGGGGCTTATGTGAAGCGATGGGTTCCTGAACTTAAACCGGTACCTATCCAATGGATTCATAAACCATGGATGGCTCCTCAGGACAAACTTGGGTTATGTCTCGGTAAAGATTACCCGAAACCAATGATTGATCACACTGAAGCAAGAAAACAAGCGCTTTTATATTATAAAAATCTTTAGCTCAACTAGGGCGTGTTGACAATTCAGATCTCGACGTCCCGCGAACAAGTCGTGGGACGTAGGGCATCAGAAAATGAATTGTCAACAGACCCTAGAGGACAACTTCACCCAATATTTTGAGCTGCTTAACTTCAGGGTTTAGGATGCTGACTGCGGCAACAGCTGGTAAATTCAAGAAATGTTCGGCTTCATCCCACTCTATTTCAGCTGGAAAAAGGCGTAATAAAGGCAAAGATTTATTTAATAAAGAACATAAATTTAGTTGAGCGGGATAAACGCGCACATGCGAGCATCCCGTAGCCAGTGCTTGCATGGCCTCAGAGACGGTGGCGATACTGGGTAAGTAATTAATTGAGTATATTTCCGCGGTTTGTGCCAACGTCGCTAAAAATCCTGGGCTGGTTACAAAGTGTATGCCCGCTTGATGACAGTCTTCAAGCTGTTGGCTGCTGATAATATTCCCAGCACCAATCCGTAACATCGGAAAATCTGTCAACGCTTTTTTAAACAGAGTAGGTTCAGCGGAGTTGATCTCAACCATGGAAAATCCAGCTGAAACAATTTGCTTCAATTTATCAAATAAAAAAGTATCGACATCAAGTGTGATAATAATGGACTGACTTCCAATCAATTTATCTATCATAACTAAATTTGTCCTAGCATCATCTATTCATGATACATCATAAAAGAACTCATGGGGTATTGGCAAGTGCTATTTCCTGGGGTCTTTTGACCATTCATCTTCTCAAACCCTAAGATGATTAAACTGACAATTACATCCTAGGGGTTAATTGCACCGCTGCTGCTTCTCTAGCGTGTTGTAACGCAAGTTGTTCTTGCGCCAATTTCTTTTTTAGCACGGCTTCACGCGGCGCAATCACTGTTTTATATTGATTCATAAAAGACAAAGCGGCATTTTGAGAATGTACCCCAGGTTTCGGTGAATGACTAGCTAGGGCTAAATTGTGTTTCATTTGATTTGCAGTTTGGATAGCCTTGGATATACGCAGGTGGTGATAATTTGAATTGATTTCATCATTTAGATTTTTTTTTGAACTGGGGCGTGGTGTTAGGCTAAACTGGACCATACGCTCATTAAATAACTGTGAACGGACTGTTTGTTTTAGCATGTTTTGAATGGCAGCTTTTTTTTGCTCTTCCATGCGCGCTAGCAACTGACTCATTCGCTTAACATTTAATTCAAGTGTATGGTTGGCCATGGCAAGTCCTCAACGTAACTTACAATTTTAGTCATTGTATCATATTTTGTAAATGATTGTCATCAAGAGTTGTGCATAAAACCCGAACCGTGACCGTTAGGGAGCGGAGATTTTGGTGTAGCGCTTGACATGCACGTAACTTACTGATCTATTACTACTTTTGGGGGTAATTAATAGTGACGGAGACCAGTATTCATCGCCATTTTAAACATTTAGATGTGTTTGAAAAATTAGATGCCTAGCACTGGTTAATCTGATAATATTCACAACATACAAGTCCAGAAACCAAAAGGAAAATGGTGAAATTATGTTGCCGGAAATTGCAATCCCTGTTGCGTATTTTATTACATTTAACTGTTATGGAACATGGTTGCATGGGGAAAAACCAACATCTGTTGATCGCTTCAATAATACGCCAGGAACGGATTTTTTGTCTTTAAATTCCAAACGAGCCGGCTTGGTAAAAAAACAAATGTCTGAAACTCCTTATTTTCTTGATGAATCAAGACGACATCTTGTTTTACAGGCCATTGTAGAGGCATGCAGCTACCGACAATGGGTACTCTTGGCCACGCATGTCAGATCCAATCATGTGCACTGCATTATTCACGCCATATTACAGCCAGAACAAATAATGAACACAATAAAATCATATGCCTCCCGGCATTTAAATAAAGCAAAATTGGATGGCGACAGAGTAAATCGATGGGCACGACACGGTAGTACACGATATTTATGGAAAGATACAGAGGTTGAAGCTGCAATACAGTATGTTGTTTATGAACAAGGCTTACCAATGTCTGTATTTGAAAACAAAAATAGAACATGGCTATGTAACTTTTCCGCTCCCTAACGGTCACGGTTCGGGTATTATGTGCGGAAATTGATCTTTTAAATGCGAGCGCCGTGCAGAATTGGGTGCAACTTTCGTATAGACAGATAAAACATGCTTAGGCTGGGTTGGGCTGGCATTGTTGGACGGAGCGCCGGTCAAAGCCTATTTTCTGGCCTCATTTCTATCAGATTGTTAAATACTATGGGCTCAAATGGTATCGAATCGTCTATATTACTATCTGAATCAACGGTTGTTGCTGGCGAGCTGTTTTGTGACGAACTAAAACCAGTTTTGTTCAATGATAATTCACTTTTACCAGTCTGTAAATCGATTTTCAATGATAAGGTTTGTTCATAGTTCGCGATAATTGGCGCATTTAATCTTAATTTTAAAGGACTTATTTGGTTTGATAAATCTCTTCTAACGTAATCTTGAATATAATCAACCATATCGGTAGAGCCGTCGTACTAATCCCGCCCACCGGCGATGATACAAATTGTACCTTGATTTCCCGAAGGTGTTTCCTCAAGAAATGTATCACACATCATTTTCAAATCATGTCTTACTTGCTGTAAATTATAAAAATGTACCAATAACCCGGTTGAATCATCGGGGTTCACTAGTGCAAAGGCAACACAAGATCTTAAACCATCAGTCGCAATATATTTGTGGGTTTGATCGGCCCTCATCAATACACCTTGTCCCATTTGAACTCTATAGGTCTCAGTATCATGATGTAACCGGTTTTCAGGTAAATCGATTGAAAAAAAGAATGAATGCATAATATTAACACAAAATATAGCATGTATTAAATATAGCACATCAATATTTTTTTTGATAAATATTTGCTGTTTATGCCAAGAATAATGCATAATATGCTTTATTTGAACGCATTATGGATGGTCATCATGATTCGAGTTTTTGTATTCTTTATCACACTGTTTGCTTCGGGGTTGTTTATGACGGTTGGTCAAGCAGGTCTTCCTGGCGACCACTTATTACCGGGAGAACGCAATACGGTCGACGTATTTCAAAAGATATCTCCGCGAGTTGTTTATGTTCACCGGATGAATCATATTGTCAATCATGCGCACCAATCAATGCATGTTGTCCCAGCCGGCACTGGATCTGGAATTATTTGGGATAATCAAGGTCATATCGTCACCAATTTTCATGTGATACGCGGAGCCGATGCTTTGTCAGTGACGCTTGGGAATATCACGGTTCCTGTAAAAGTCGTCGGTGCAGAGCCGCGAAAGGATTTGGCTGTGCTGTTGGTAGAGTCACCCAATGCTTTACAGCAACTAAAATCTTATCAGCCATTTGAAATAGCGCCAACCGCAGAGTTGCTGGTTGGGCAAACAGCAATGGCGATTGGTAACCCATTTGGATTTGATCACAGTTTAACCTTGGGTGTGATATCTGCGCTTGGACGACAAGTACCCGGTATCGGTGGTGTCACTATTCATAACATGATTCAAACCGATGCGTCGATTAATCCGGGGAATTCAGGCGGGCCACTTTTGGATAGTTCAGGCAGATTGATTGGCGTAAATACCGTTATTTTTTCACAGTCAGGCTCTTCTGCTGGTGTCGGTTTTGCAGTGCCGGCTGATGAAGTATTGCGCACGGTCACTCAAATTATTAAGCATGGTCGGGTGCTTTTGGCGGGCATTGGCATTCAACCTGTTGACCCAAGTTTAGCGAGACGATTTGGTGTTGTGACTGGGATACTTATCGCAGATGTTTTGCCGAATACCCCGGCTGCGGCTGCTAAATTGCGATCAACGGTGCGTGATAATTGGGGGCGCATTCATCTTGGTGATGTCATTGTGGCGCTTAATGGTCATCCTGTCGCTAATTATGATGAGTTATATAATTTATTATGTGACGTCAAAATCGGTGAAGAAATTACGGTCACGGTGGTGCGAGATCGAATGAAAATTTATCATCGTATGAAAACCATTGATATCGAATCTATATCATAGGTCGGACAGCGGTCCGATGGTTTGAAGGCAGAAACATATTGGGTTTTATGTGATCATTTTGTTTTTTTTATTATATTGAATATAAGAATTTTAGTTATTTAGTTTAGTAACCCGTATTATGAAACCTGAATTTATATTAAAACAATTTTAATAATGAATATGCTGTTTGTAGCTTAGTTAG
>DAIDKT010000063.1 GCA_027449905.1 Legionellales bacterium | reverse complement strand
ATTTTCTGACTTTACAGAAGCCATCCTTGGATTTTTTGACAATATCGGCTTGTACTTAGACATTATGAGGTGCCGCATTAATGATAATTTTCAACGCTTAAAACTTGCATAGTTCGCATCTTCAGGTCCGATGGGTATATTCTCTGTTCTGATAAATTTTATATCGGTTGCCGCAGAAGCTTGCTGTCGAGCATCAGTATTTGTTCGCTGGGCAACAACTGTAGTTAGCTGAGACGGTGAAGTATAACTTTTTGGAACTGGTACTTGACTAAACGAGCTATCAAGCTTGATGACTTTATCAAAAGCATATAAGGGTATATTCAGGAGCTTGGCGACGGTATATGGTAGATCAAATTTATTCACATAGTACGCCAAACCAAGAATGGGTGGCAATGTCATCAGCAAAAATAAAATGGGTAATATTTTGTAGAAATAAACAATGACAGTTAGCGAAAAGGTAGGCACTACCAAAAGCAGTTGGATCGCACGAACAAATAGAGATGCAACTTGATTTAAAAACCCATTTGGTAAAGGTCGAATGAGGGTGGCTGGGAAATTTTTTATGATAGCGACCATCATGTTGTCATCAACAATTCCTGCTGTTTGGATAATGAATTGTTTAATCCAAGAAGGATCTATGTTTTTAAATCCGTAAGTTGAGATATCATGGGCTAGATCAGGTCTGCTACCGACGAAATTATCAATCGTTTCATATAGACTTTCTTCTGGAAGAAGATTAGAAAGCCATGAGCGTAAATATTTGCGAATTTGATCATTAGTCTGTTTTGTGTCATCAACAACTGGTTTATTATCCCATAACACCAGATTATTCAAACGGGATACTAAAACGATAGGCAAAAAAGGCACCGAGCACAGCAGGGCCATGGTTATCAACACGCCGTAGGCGATGAACTGAATCAACTGGCAAATTGCTATCGTGAAACCAGCCAACCAACTAAATGGTGGGTAATAACGGTGGTGTTCCTCAAACACTTTCTTTCTCGTCTCTTCTGTTGATGATTGCATCTTGACCTACTCCAATTTTTAAATATTATACTTTACCACATGATCTATAATTAATCAAATGTTATTGATGAAAAATAGCCTTGACCACCGTTAAGACCAAGCTCTTTGTTGGGCCAAGGCTCAAACTACTCCGATCACGCAGGCTGGGTCATAGCCCAGCATTTTTGAATGAAACGGCGGTCAACGCCTAAAAACTCAGCTAATTCATTCTGAGCGTTTGAGCGATGGCAAAGGGTAAGAAACTCACCGTGACAATCGACAGCGCCAATAACAAGGCCAAATAACCAAAAGGATTCATGTCATGTAAGGTGGCGGTAATGGCCGCACTCCCTAAAATCATCACCGGGATTGTCAGCGGAAGAATGATTAAAGCCATCAGGACTCCTTTTTGCTTTAGTCCCAAACCACAAGAGGATGCCAGTGTGCACAAGGCCAATATGGTCGGTGTTCCGCAAATGAAACTGAGCAAC
Organism: Legionellales bacterium; assembly: GCA_027449905.1. GTDB lineage: Bacteria > Pseudomonadota > Gammaproteobacteria > Legionellales > Legionellaceae > DAIDKT01. The sequence goes on along the minus strand of DAIDKT010000063.1, from coordinate 14,241 downwards.
AACAGCATGGTTTCATGAACATCAAACCGGAATAACAACGCCAACACCGGAGAAAAGAGGAACATGGGTAGAATATTCAACCCCCAATGAACCACCATTTTTCCCAAAATGAGCACTTCAATCGCATAACCAGAGACCAACCATTGTTCAATCACCCCATCGTCATAATCCTGCTGAAATATCCGCTCGGCAGACAACATGAGCGCCAACAGCATACCAATCCACACAACGCCAGGGGCGATGCTTCGTAATAACGCGGGATCGGGTGGCATGGTTAAGGGAACAAACACTATCATCATGAAGAAAAACAAACAAGTATTGAGACAAAACCTAAACTCACGTAAATGCAATAAGATTTCTCGCATCACCTGTCGACCAAACAGCGTCAGGAGACTTTTCACAACATGTACTCCTGATAAGGTGCATCAATGAGTGGCAACGATTGATGGGAAGTGAAAATGACTTGCCCCCCTTGTTGGACCTGTTCTTGTATGCAATGAATCAGTTGATCCACGGCACCATGATCAAGTGCCACCAAAGGTTCATCCAATAACCATAATTTTTTATTCGCTAACTTTAACCGCAATAACCCTACCCGTCTTTGCATGCCAATCGATAATAAATGACATGCAACGTCTTTCAGCTCAAATAAGTGAAACTGGTAGAGCAAGTTGTCCAAGTCAATTACTTTGTCTAACTGTAAATCAAAGCGAATATTTTCCATTACCGTTAAAGCCAGGCTAATCCCGGCCTTATGTCCCACATAGCAGAGTTGTTGTTGATACCATGCCAATTGCTTCGCAACCCGCTCTTCTTGATAGCGAATTTCACCTGACAGTGGCGGCAGCAAACCAGCCAATAATTTTAACAAAGTTGTCTTTCCGGCGCCATTTTTACCACGCAAGTGTAATATTGAACCCGCGGGCAAAGCAAAATGAACCCCTCGCAATAAGGGCTCTGTTTCATAATCAAAATGGAGATCAATCACTTCAAGCATCATGGGTGGCATTATACCTGAATGTGGATGCAGAACAAAATTCAGCACTGGTTGTGGTGTGATAAAATCAATGGTGTCTAACTCGACTTTATGAAATTTTCACGAATTCCCGTGGCTTGACCGCGAGATCCACAAATTGCTCACTATGGATACCGACTTTCGTCGGCAATTCGTTCTATTTCAGATCGAAACGAAGTGAAAATTATCATTTTTTAGCTAAGATTAGAAATTTCATAAAGTCGAGTCTAACTAACCAAAATAAAAGATAATAAGCTATTCAGCATGCTCATTTGAATCCGGTATAATTGAGTTGGAGGGGCATTGGCAATGCCTTTTGCATAGTAAGAAAAAGGGCTAAAATAAGAGTACGTCATATCCAATCGAATAAATAAATGAGGTGCGACCTCGGTTTTCCATCCTAAACCACTTTGAATACCAGTTCTTGCTGTTTTTTTATGAATAAAGCCCACTAAACCGTTGTCGCTAATACTGAAGTCTTGGTTTAGTAAACCCAAGATAAAATGTCCTTCTGTTGTTTCTGAAAAATGATAAGCAGGCAGTGTACGCAAACCGTAATTGCGAGCTGAGGTAATTTGAAAAATAGTATTGTTTTGTGAATGGGTAGAAGAAAGAAACAATTTACTGGTATAGATGAAGCTTTCGATTCCAAAGCTTGCCGATTCCAGACGCGCAAAATTTAAGCCCAAAAATCCTCCACCAAGCCAACCTAAACGCCCAAATTGTTGTCCCTCTGGTTCATGAGCATGGCGTTCGGTGCTCATAAAGCTCGCGATTCCTGATGATAGGCCAAGATATAGCGAACTTTTTTTTGGTAAGGGCGATTCTGTAGACTGTTTTAAAGCCGGGTAACTCTTTCCCGAAAGCACTTGGATAGTGATAAAAATAAAAAAATAAGCACAACGAAAAGGTTTCATTGCTAGTTATCCTATGTGAATCGATAAATCACACTCAAACTTCCTTCAAGGGTGCTGAACGCATTGAGATAAGTTTGAGAGACAGAAGAAGGCAGTAAACTATAACCAGGGGAGCGAAAAGCAGAATAGAAAGTGTAGAGTGTATCGGCACGAATAGAAATTTTTTTATACAATTTTGTTTCTAGTCCTAAACCACATTGAAAACCACCCCTTGTTGTTTTTTTTTCAAACACCCCATAATTGTTAGCATCTTTAGCTAGAAATAAAGCGGATGAATAACCAATCAATGCATGACCAATTGCTGTTGGGTCAAATTTAAGCCCTGGTATTATACGAATTCCTGTATTGTAATGCGAGCGCCCCTTATAGTATCGATGTTGATCAAAATTTCGAGTACTTACAAAAGATAATCGATTTACTTGACCAAATGCCTCAACACCTAAGTTAAATTTTTCAAAAATAGTTCTATCGTAACCAATGAGTCCGCCCCCAACAAATCCTGTTCCACTAAATAAATGTTTATAACCTAGGTTTGAGTTTGATTGAGAATCCATCAAACTTGATAAACCGATATTAGGACCCAGATATATTCCTTCCATGATTGGTTCATCAAAATTCCGCGAGCTGGCATACACAAGACTGTTCATCACAAGCATTAATATAGAGAGGCGATAGCATTTCATTTGATTATTTATTGTTAGGGACTAGAAAAGGCATATGCCATTGAAGCACTGAAAGTAACACTTACTAATGATTTCGTCAAAAAAGAGTAAAGTCGAAAGATGTAAAGTTTGGTTTTTTGGGATGTGAGTGGAGATCATGCTGCTTGATTAACTTCAAGCAAAGGTTTAACGTTGTAGGATAAAATTTATCTGTTACGGATAATGTCTGGCATGGCAGCTCTTTTGTTTAGGTTTTTAACCATCATACTTTATTTGGATCTAGGGGCTTGCTTTATGGTTGGTCCCGATTATAAAGAACCCCCAAAAAAAGTAACAACTCATTGGCAAAACCCAGGTAAACGGGTTAATGACTCAGCGATTCATAATGAAAATTGGTGGCGGGTATTTCATGATCCAGCCCTCACCGCTTTAATTAATGAAGGCTACCATCATAATCTAAACCTACAAAGTGCAGCAGCACATGTCTTACAAACAAGGGCTCAATTAGCACAATCAGTCGGGGATCTATATCCACAACAACAGCAAATGTTGGGTAATTTGACGAATCAGCGCATCGGTGGACAATCCTTACAAAATATACTGCCCTCTACCTTTAACACCGCTGCATTAGGATTTTCCGCAAACTGGGAAATTGATTTTTGGGGTAAATATCGTCGTGCCATTTTGGCGAATGACGCGACTTTTTTATCAGCATTTGCCGCATATGATAATGTACTGGTCACGCTGACCGCGGATATAGCCACCACTTACATCAATGTTCGGACCACCGAAGAACTGATACGCGTCATCAAAAAAAATATTGCGGTTCAATCCTATATTTTAAAAATAGCAAAAGCACGCTTTAATGCAGGTGAAACCAGTTTGCTGGATGCACAACAAGCGTTAACTGAACTTTCACAAACCCAAGCCAGCCTGCCGCAGCAATTGAGTAATTTACAGCAACAAAAAGACCTCTTAGCTGTTTTGATCGGAACAACCCCAGACAAAATAGACGCCCTATTGGTCAAAACCAAAGGTATACCAATAGCGCCGCCGAAAGTAGCGGTCGGCATTCCAACAGAAACGTTAGCCAAACGTCCAGATGTCTATCAGGCACGGCTAGAGGCTATTGCTCAATCCGAGGAAATTGGCGCGATTAAAGCACAACTTTACCCTTCTTTTTCTTTAACAGGCAATTTTGTCTTTGCCTCAAACAATATCAATAACAACAGCTTAGGTAACCTGTTCACCTGGTCTAATCGAGCCTATAGCGCTGGGCCCACGTTTTCTTGGCCGCTACTCAACTATGGGCAAATAACCAACTCTGTGCGTCAACAAGATGCCGCTTTCCAACAATCCATACTGAAGTACATGAATGTCGTTTTATCAGCCCAACAGGAAGTACAAGACAATATCACGCTTTTTATTCAAACCCACGATGCAAAAAAATACCTAACCACGGCTAATAATTCAGCGATTAAATCAACCCATTTAGCCATCGTTCGTTATACAGAGGGGCAATCAGATTTTACACCCGTATTAGATTCAGAGCGTCAACAAATACAAGTGCAAACATCCTTGGTAACAGCCCAAGGAAGTGTCCCAAAAGCCCTGGTTTCATTATACCGATCTTTAGGCGGTGGCTGGCAAATACGAGGTTGCGATGATATTGTTTCAAATCAGATGAAAAGAGATATGGCGAAGCGCACGAATTGGGGTGATTTATTGAAACAAGAGAACCACCAGCCACCCAATACGAAATACAAACAACTTGAAGAATTATATTTACCGAATTGGTGATAGATATGAACGCTAAAGAGAAACAATTAAAAATAATCAAGATAACGTTGATCGGATTTCTGATAATTTATTTAATTAATTCACTGGTGAGCTTCATCTCCAAAATACGACCCAAAGCAGTCCCCCCCCCTACTGTCATCGTCCAAAAACCAGCTCGGCAAGAGATAACCGATTATGTGACGCAAACAGGTACTTTGGTTGCCTTTAATTCAGTTAATTTGGTCGCGAGGATTGAAGGCTATCTTGAACAAATCAAATTTGTCGATGGTACCGTTATCAAAAAAGGTACCGAATTATTTGTGATAGAACCCGAACCTTATTTGGACAAATTAAAAGAAGCCCAAGCCAGTGTGGCTGCTGAGAAAGCATCCTATGACTACGCAAAAATTGAACATCAACGCCAAAAAAGAATGTACAAGGAAAACGCCACCTCGTTAAATAGTGTCCAACAATGGGAAACCAGGGTATTGGAGACCGAAGCAAATGTTGAGAAAGCAGAAGCCAATGAACAAAATGCCGCAATTAATTATAGCTATACACATGTGCATGCGCCTTTTGATGGTCGCATCGGCCGACATTTGGTTGACATCGGCAACTTGGTAGGGAATGGTGCGGCCACTGATTTAGCAACCATTGAACAAATTGATCCTATCTATGCTTATTTTAATTTGAATGAAATCGATTTACTGAAGCTTCGCCAGATCGCGCATCAAGATAAAATGTCTCCCAAAGATATCAACACAATTCCGGTTTATGTCAAATTACAGGATGAAAAATATTTTTCACATACGGGAAACCTCGATTTTGTGAATACAGGGTTGAATGCATCAACAGGAACCATGGAGTTTAGAGCCTTGTTGTCAAATAAAGATTATAAATTGCTACCGGGTCTTTTTGTTCAAGTGCGTATTCCTTTATCTAAACCGAAGCCACAATTGACCCTGCCCAAGACAGCCATCCAATATGATCAAATAGGCGCATATGTGTATACCGTTGACAAAACCAATCATGTTGGGAGCAAACGAGTTGAAATTGGTGCTGCTGAAACTGAAGATATTGCGATTATCAAGGGAGTCATTGCTGAGGATCGGGTGATTGTTGTTGGGATTCAATATGCTACGCCAGGTCAAGTAGTAAATCCCGTATTAAATCGTGAGAAAGAGACACCATGATTTCTGAATTTTTTATTGAGCGACCGGTTCTATCAAACGTCATCGCACTCATTCTTGTGTTTATCGGGATCATTGCAATTGGTGTATTGCCCGTAGACCAATATCCAGCTATTGTGCCACCAACGATTCAAGTATCAACCAATTATCCTGGGGCAGTAGCCAGCACCTTAATAAAAACAGTTGCCCTTCCAATTGAACAGCAAGTCAATGGCGTCGCTGGCATGTTGTATATGCAATCAACCAGCACCAACAATGGCAACTATAATTTAATCGTTACATTTAAAATAGGTACTGACCTAAATTTTGCCCAAATGCTGGTCCAAAATCGCGTGCAAGCGGCCATGGCTGAGTTACCTGAAGCAGTACAAAAACAAGGGGTTATTGTTCAACAAAAATCCACTGCCATTCTACAATTTGTGACCTTAACATCCAAAAACAATGAATATGACGGATTGTTTCTAAATAACTATGCGACCATTAACATGCAAAACGAATTGGCGCGCTTGCCAGGAGTGGGTAATGTGGTTGTTTTTGGTTCAGGATCTTATGCGATGCGCATCTGGCTTGATCCCAGAAAAATGTACACGTATGCGCTTGATCCAAGCGATGTATTAGATGCCATAGCAAATCAAAATAAGGAAATATCTGCCGGTCAAATTGGCGCACCGCCTGTGTCAGGAAAGCAATCATATCAATTAACCGTGAATGTACCTGGACAACTCGCCAGCCCAGAAGAGTTCGCAAACATTATCATCAAAACAATTCCCACCCACGCGAATCAAAAAGCCAACTCAAGCACCACTGCCCAAGTGGTACGTATTCGTGATGTCGGTCGCGTTGAGCTTGGTTCATCCAATTATAATCAGCTGGCTAAATTAAATGGCAAACCCGCTGCCGCAATAGCAATCTATCAATTACCAGACGCAAACGCATTACAAGTTGCCCAAGAAGTCCGCAAAACAGTGGCCAAAATGTCAAAAAAGTTTCCGCCTGGTCTGAAATATGATATTCCGTTTGATACGACTGTATTTGTGACTGCCTCCCTCAGTGAATTGTATAAAACGTTGTTTGAAGCCGGCATCTTGGTGTTAATCGTGATCATGGTCTTCTTACAGAATTTTCGCGCCACGTTGGTCCCAGCAACAACTGTTCCAGTGACCATTATTGGTGCTTTTATTGGCATGTATGTATTGGGATTTAGTATTAACTTATTAACCTTATTTTCTTTGGTTTTAGCCATTGGTATTGTGGTAGATGATGCCATTGTCATTGTTGAGGGTGTTTCGCAGCATATCGAACGGGGTGCTGCTCCTAAAGCGGCGGCTATCTCTGCGATGCAAGAATTAATTGGTCCGGTCCTGGGCATTACCCTTGTTTTGATGGCAGTCTTTATTCCGGCTTCCCTAATGCCCGGGTTAACCGGTGCCATGTATGCGCAGTTTGCCTTGGTAATTGCCGTCACTGCTTTCATCAGCGCGATCAACGCGATGACATTGAAACCAACACAATGTGCTTTGTGGTTGCAGCCAATGGCAGATCGTAAACCCAAAAACACATTTTTTCTAGCATTTGATCGAGTTTATAATCCACTTGAAGCAAGATATGTCCGTCTCATTGATAAATTGGTTCGGCATAGTAAAAAAGTCTGTCTCGGGGCTTTTGTTTTAATTGCTCTGGCAATCACGGGCTTAACCTTGGTTCCAACCGGTTTTATTCCCATAGAAGATCAAGGTTATTTAATTTTGAATGTGACATTGCCGGATGGGGCAAGTTTGGGTCGCACTGAAAAAGTGTTAAATGAATTAATGACACAAGCATCTAAGATACCAGGCGTCGCCAATGTGGTTGATATTGATGGGGTCTCGCTTTTAGACAACAATGCGACGCTAGCGAATGGCGGTGTTTTATACGTCATATTCAAAGATTGGAGTCTCAGGGGTAAAGCTGAGGGTTTAAAAGCCCTCTATACCCAACTCAATGAAATTGCCGAGAAAACCACAAATGCCAAAGTCATGGTGATCATCCCCCCACCGATTCAAGGTTTGGGTTTATCCGGGGGCTTTCAGATGCAACTTGAATTGCAAGATGGTTCATTTGATTACAAAAAACTACAAAATGTCACTGATCAATTGGTTCAACAAGGAATCCAACAACCAGAAGTTCAAAAGCTTTTCACTTCATTTCGCGCCTCGGTTCCACAAGTATCTGCCCCGCTGAATCGCACCAAAGCAGAAACATTAGGCGTCACGTTGAGCAGTGCGTTTGATACATTACAAACCTATTTAGGCTCTTCTTATGTTAATTTGTTTGCAAAATTTGGGCAGGTTTTTCAGGTGTACGCCCAAGCTGATGAACCGTATCGCATGAGCATTGACGATGTTCGTCATTTTTATGTAAAAAATAAAGATGGAGACATGGTACCCATGGGCACACTCACAGATATCAATCCAACCGTTGGGCCGGCCATTATTTCTTTATACAACTTATATCCATCAAGTCTCATCAATGGCATGGCTGGGGTCGGATATAGTTCGGGAGAGTCGTTGAAAATCATGGAAAAATTAGCCAATCAATTATTACCACCAGGCATAGAATATGAATGGACTTCAACATCTTACCAAGAAAAAGTAGCGGGAAATTTAAGTTATTATATTTTTATGATGTCACTTGTTTTAATTTACTTCATTCTCGCGGGGCAATATGAAAATTGGTTAACACCAGCGTCGATCATTTTAAGCGTGCCTCTGGCATTGATCGGAACGGTTTGGGCACTAACAGCGCTGGGAATTGCCAATAATATCTACACACAAATCGGTATTTTGTTGCTCATATCTTTATCTGCCAAAAATGCGATTTTAATCGTTGAAGTTGCACGAGAACAAAGATTGATTCATCAAAAAACCATCATCGAAGCAGCCGTCCTTGGTGCTAAAATTCGTTTTCGCCCGATTTTGATGACGTCTTTTGCTTTTATCATGGGGGTATTGCCTTTGGTGTTTGCAACAGGTGCTGGTGCCAATTCACGACGCTCTATCGGCATTGCGGTCTGTAGCGGAATGCTAGCAAATACCTGTTTAGCCATTATTTTTGTGCCGGTTTGTTATGTGTTATTGCAAACATGGCAAGAAGCACGCAAGGAAAAGAAAAGTAGGAAAATGTCGTTGTCAACGCCATAAAAAACTGGCAAACTGGACCCAAGTTAATGTTTGTCGAATCTCCATGGCTAGTAATGAAATATCATCCAGTCAAAAGCTGAATGCAACCGATATGAAAAGTATGGAGCGTATTGACAATTCATATTCTAAGTCCCAACCTTCTGAGACTTGTGTGCAGGATCCTAAGCACTTGCTCAATACACAAGACCATCGCGCAGTAGCAAAGGAAAATGAGTCTCGCGAACAAGTCGCTGAACGCGAAACGCCGAATGGTCAACAGACCATAGAACGCCTGAAGAAAGATATCAAATATAAGAAAATTGCTTTAAGATATTTTTCGCATGATCTTCGCAGGCAAGGAGAGCTTAGGTCAGATATAGCCGAGGATTTTGCTCAAATAGGTCATTTATATTTTAAAATATGCGATTATCGTACTGCAAACGAATATTATCTCCTGGCCCGCAAGGAAAACCCTGAGCATTTTCAAGCGCTCAATTTATTGGGGGAGGGTTTAATCGAACTTGGTGAGTATGAATTAGCCAGACTTTATCTATATGAAATCGTTCAGGGTGTTAAACATGAATATGAATACGCATTAAAAGCCACTGCCCTGCAAAACATCGCTTACGCTTTCAAAAAAGAAAAGAAAGAAGGAAGTTTGAGAAACACTGAACTACAAATTCTAATTGAAAATACTCTAAAAAAAGTGCACGCTTGTATCATCCAAAAATCCTGGCTTGAGGCCAAGCAGTTGCTAGAAGAAGCGCGACGCTTATCGCCAAATCATCCAGTCATTCAAACCACCGAGCAAAGACTACGTGATGCTGTGTCCACGAATGCATTTACCTCATCTGATAGAATTTTTTTCCATGGCTCACACTTGCGCACTCAAGCACATATCGATGAAACAGCTGCAGAAAATGCGGCTATGCCTTAAGAGCAATAGCCGATGATCACCCGAAAAATCCGGATAGCAACCAGAAAAAGCCCACTGGCGATGTGGCAGGCGCAACACGTGGCAGATCAACTCATGCACGAATGGGCAAACTTACAGGTTGAATTGGTTCCGATGATGACCTCCGGTGATGTGTTCATGAAGAAAGGAGGCGGCAAGGGATTGTTTGTCAAGGAGCTTGAAGAAGCCTTATTGCAAAATCGAGCGGATTTGGCTGTCCACTCGATGAAGGATGTCCCAGCAGATTGTCCAGGTGGACTGCTACTGGCGGCGATCTGTGAGCGCGACAATCCATATGACGCGCTAGTCAGTGATAAATATCCGACATTGGCATCTTTACCGCTCGGGGCCACCATTGGTACATCGAGCCTCCGTCGCCAGTCACAATTGCTGGCATATCGACCCGATTTAACAATGGTCACATTGCGAGGCAACGTACAAACCAGGATCAATAAACTTCAAAATCAACCATATGACGCCATTATTCTGGCTGCCGCTGGACTTCGCCGCTTGAATATGCAAAATCATATTCAACAAATTATTTCCCAAGAAATCATGTTACCGGCCTGTGGACAAGGCGCCATCGGTCTTGAGTGCAGGCTAGATGACCATCTCATTCATGAACTCATTGCCCCCTTGAATCATGCGCAAACTGCCATGTGTGTCCAAAGCGAACGCCACATCAATCGGCTATTGGGTGGAAGCTGTGAAATACCCGTGGCTATTTATAGTCAATTGGTTGACGATAACCAAGTTCATATACAAGCGAAAGTCGCATCAGCCAATGGCAAACACGTCATTACCGATACTCAAATCGGAGCACAGATGGAGATCATGCAGTTAGCCCAAGATTGCGCGCAATCTTTATTCAGAAAAGGAGCCATGGAATTATTAAAAACGGACTCTCATTAAAAGGATTACGTATCTTAAATACGCGTCCCAAAGATCAAGCCAGCGACCTCAGTCGCGCAATTCAATACGCAGGTGGGTTTGCTATTGAGCTGCCAACATTGGCAATCGAACCGACCAATCAATCCTGGATGAATCAATTACCCGCCTTAGCGACCGTTCATCAGGCAATTTTCATCAGCCCTAATGCGGTCCGCTATTTCATGGCCGCGATCACCCAAGCTCACATCAATTGGCCCCACTCAATTTTAATCACCGCCATTGGCCATGGTACGACTAGAACCCTGCAAAGCCATCATCTGTTGGTAAACCATATTCCCGATATCGCAGACAGTGAGCATCTATTAACCATGGATCACTTACAATCTGTCGCAAATCAATCCATTTTATTAATTAAAGGAACGGGGGGGCGAGATCTCATTGAGCGAACCTTACAAACCCGGGGCGCTCACCTAGAGATTTTAAATGTTTATCAGCGCGCCCTACCAGACAAAATAACAGAATATGCGCTTTCGCTATGGCGCGATGATGCGGTGGATATTATACTGTTCACAAGCGAACAAGCCATGCAAAACTTGTTTGCCCTATTTGGGCAACAGGCCAGTGATTGGATTAGAAGCAAACCTTGTATCGTTATTAGCCAAAGGTTAGCTACTGCTGCCCGTCAATTGGGCATACAAAAAGTGACGATTTATCGTCTTAAAGACATGATCGAGGGATATGAAAATGAGAGCCAACGAGGATGAAGACACGTCAATCAACACGGCAGTTTTGACAGGGGATAAACCACCGCCACCTCCTCCGGTGGATCACCCAAAATCAGCTGTGATTTTCACTAAAACTTTACTTTTTTTTACAAGTATTGCCATCAGTGTCACCATTGCGATCATTTATACCAATCGCTACCTTACCAAGCAACTCGATCAAGCCGCCACTGACATCCAAATAGTTCAACAAGAACTCATCCATCTTAAAAAACAAACCGCGCAAGATTTGATAAATGCTGAACAACAAAGCAAGCAACAGCTTGCAAACATGAATGAATCATTACAATCTGCTTTACATGAACATTTGTATCAGGCAAATGATTGGCTCCTTCTCAAAGCGAGATACTACTTAGAATTGGCTTCAATCAATGGAGCTTGGAATGATGATCCGGCAACAAGCCTTGCCTTACTAAAAAATGCCGACGCATTGCTGGCAACCCTTCATCAGGATAATCTAACTGATGTTCGCCGTGCCATTGCTCAAGAAGAAACAGCATGGACGCAAATAACACCGATTGATATGACCGGCTTGTTAGTAAAATTGGCAGCCATTCAAACAACATTGGATACTTTAAAACCAGAAACCCCGCTTGCATCATCTCAATTTAAACAACAAAATCCCGTTATCTCAAAGCAACCCTCCACCTGGCGTGAGCATCTACAACACAGTTTGCAACAGTTAAAAAACCTGGTGATCATTCGCCATCAAGACGATCTGATGACCCCTTTGTTAACCCCAGCTTATGTGATGGTATTGCGCGAATCCATTCGGCTGAATTTACAAGAAACGCATTGGGCTATGCTTGAAAAAAATCAAACGGTTTATCAACTGTCCATCACCCAAGCAATTGAAAATATCAAACGGATCTTTGGTGAAAAAAATCAAAATACCATGGCTTTGATTGACGAACTAAGCAGTTTACAAGCGATGAAATTAACACAAGAAAAGCCACAAACAAGTCAGGCACTCACCTTATTAAATAAAATCATTCAGTCGCAACCCGCCACAACCCCTGCGAGCGCACAAGCCTCACCATCCGCCCCAGCAGCCGTGAATGAACCAACAGGAGTCAATCCATGATTCTGCGGACGATTTTTATTTTTGTACTCTTGCTAGGCTCTGTCTATATTGGCACCCACCTGCAGCGTGATCCTGGTTATTTACTCCTGGTCGTGCATCATTGGATCATTGAAACATCATTATGGGTTGCCTTGGGATTGTTGATCGCCACTGTAGTTATCGTACACCTCGCTATGATTACATTACAAAAAATTGTTCATATACCGAGAACGTGGCAGCACTGGCGTTCGATGCGACGCGCGCAAAAAGCCCAGGCTAAAACCCGGCAGGGTTTAATCGAATTCAGCGAGGGTCATTGGCAACAAGCAAAAAAAAATTTAATCAATGCACTGCCTGATGCCGACACCCCTTTGCTTAATTATTTGACTGCTGCCAGAGCGGCTGAGGAAATGGGTGATCATACCTTGCGCGATGATTATTTGCGTCAAGCCCAGCAATCGATGCCCGAAGCAAAAATCGCAGTTGAGTTAACCCAAGCACAATTACAGCTTGCCAATCAACAATGGGAACGAGCTTTGGCAACCCTTAAACATTTACAAGACTTGGTACCACACCATCCTTATGTCTTGAAATTATTGATGCGCCTGTATGAAGACATAGGCGACTGGCAACAACTTATTGATCTGTTACCCACGCTGAAACGAGTACAAGTCATCTCCAAAGACACCTTCACCGAATTGCAGCATCGCGCTTATTTACAATCATTATTGAATATGATCAAAGATGAGATAACAACCAGGCCGAATCAAGAGCAGGCCATCACGCAGTTAATCGATTCATTGCCTAAAGAATTAAAATATGACTCAGCTATCGTGGGAGCTTATGCCGAGTATTTAATCAAACAACATCAAGATAAGCAAGCTGAAGTGCTGTTACATCGATGCTTACAAAAAGAATGCCATGAGGAACTGATCATCCTGTATAGCGAAATGAACCCTGAAGAGGTCAAATTAGAGTTTATCGAGTCCCTATTAAAAAAAGCGCCTCATTCGGCTGCACTGAACTTGTGCCTTGGTCGCATTGGAATATCTAAACAATTATGGGCCAAAGCACGTGGTTATTTAGAAACCAGTATTCAGTTGAAACCAACCCCAGCAGCCTATCTCCAACTGGGGGAGCTTCTTGAACAATTAAACGACCAAACCGGGGCGTGTCAGACCTATAAAAAAGGTCTGAGGCTGCTGACACATCCCTTCAAGTAGGCCCAATTAGTGTTGATTGTTAAACCCCTTTGAACATATTCTGTTGTTCCAAAGTGTGAAGTTGCTCTATCTCCTTTTTAATCAACACCTTAGCCTCAGTTATTATATTTTTGGGGGTTGAGAAATAGGTAAGATTGGCACGATTATATATCCTAGACTTATTCTCCTCTTCAATCTGTAATGCTGTTAACGGTATATCATTAAAATCATCTTCAGAAACATCGACAGAAGAGACAGCGAGGCGTTGCTCAACAATAAATCGTTGCTCTTGTGGTGAAACAGCGATTGTAAAAGGCGTCAATAACGTAACCAATGGAAAAGAAAAAATAAGAAATAAAAACAACGGATTAACATATATCATCAACGTCACCATGGCAGCAATAGTAGATGCAATAATAACTGCCCCGAGAGCAACAGCAGTCTCATTATTTAACAGAGCGTAAGGCGCATTGAGTCGAGATTCTACGGGAGAGTCATTTAAGGTGTGTAAATAGCGCGGGAGAAAATTTTTTAACGCTGTAAAACTTAACTTCATGCTCAATCTCTCATAGTCTCACCTCACTGTCAAAATATTTTTTAATAAAAAAATCAAAAAAATTATTGCTG
>DAIDKT010000062.1 GCA_027449905.1 Legionellales bacterium | reverse complement strand
CCGAATGGACCCACCTGATCCCATCCCGAACTCAGCAGTGAAACATTCGAGCGCCGATGATAGTGTGGGGTTTCCCCATGTGAAAGTAGGTCATCGCCAGGGCTTTATTTAACACGTCCGTTGGGTCTTACGACCCAACATCGATGTGATAAATAAAAATTAATCATCTAAAAAATAAAAAAACATTATCAGTTTGAACATATATATATAAATTTGAGCTCAAAAAACCTCATAGCTCATCATACCTCACCTATTACCAATTTTAATTCAACTTTTTTCGTAACTGCCCAGGCATATCATGCAGGGTTCAGCGTTTCAGATGATACATTGTCCTTTGTACACGACAAAAATGATACTGTCTTTCCCGCGCAGGCGGGAATCTATTTTTTGTGCGGCATAATGCAGCTAACAGCATAGATCCCCGCCTTCGCGGGGACGACAAATTTTTAGCCTTTTATTTTTTGTCGTGTACAAAGTAAATTGTCAACAAAGCCTAGATTTAGATGTCACATATCAAATATACTGGTTTTATAAATCAAATAATGAGTGTACGTTATGAGAGTCAATCTCTCTATCATTTTAATGTCAGTTTTTGCTTTGGTCAGCTGTGGGAAGCATGATAATCAATATCAAGGTTACGTGGAAGCAGAAAACATTTATTTAGCATCACCATATGGTGGAATACTAAAACAGGCCTTGGTAAAACGGGGAATGCGGGTAAAAAAAGGAGACTTGTTATTTGTTTTAGATCCAAATCCCCAGTCATTTTCATTACAGGATCAAACAGCAGGTTACAATCAATCCAAGGAAGTTTTGCAAGATTTAAAAAAACCTAAAAGAAAACAAGAGTTAGATTCGGTGCAAGCTCAGATTGATCAAGCGCAAGCACAGATAAATTTGGCTACGCTCCGAGTCAAAAGAAATCAAATTTTATTCGACAAACACGTGATGGATAGAGATACACTTGATGCGGCTCTGGAGCGTTTGCGCGAACTGACTGCAGTGAAAGCACAATATGAGAGCAACCTAGCATTAGCTAAACTCGGTGCGCGAACAAATCAAATTATTGCACAGGAATTTGCGGTTGAAAGCTTTTTGTCAAAATTGCAACTAGCAACTTGGCAGGCGGAACAAAAGAAAATTGTCGCACCCGCTGATGGCATTATTTTTGATACTTATTATAAACCAGGCGAATATGTTGGGGCAGAGAGGGCTGTTTGTACATTGCTGACACATCAAAATACCAGAATCGAATTTTTTGTTCCCTTGCAGGGCATTGTTCATTTATTTGTCGGTAAAGAAATTCAGTTTTATTATGAAAATAATGATGTCGTTAGCAAAGCAGTTATCAGCTATATTTCACCGGAAGCAGAGTATATGCCACCGTTGGTTTATAGCCGGGATAATCATGACAAAATTGTATTTCGAATAAAAGCTCAGGTGAATGATTCCAAACGTTTATTTCCTGGTGAGCCAGTTGTTGTGACGGTTGATCCCCAGCATGGGTAACCTGATTATCAATGTAAAAAATCTATGTAAATCATTTCATGGTCGCCTGGTCGTTAATCATGTTAGTTTATCCATACAAAAAGGCGAGGTATTCGGATTTTTGGGGCCAAATGGAAGTGGAAAAACGACAACCATCCGGATGCTGTGTGGTCTGTTGACACCGGATTCAGGTCAAGGTACTTGTTTGGGATTCAATATTCTTACCGAGTCATTTAAAATAAAACAACGTGTTGGTTATATGACACAACATTATAGCCTTTATACTGATCTGACCATCGAAGAAAATTTATTTTTTTTTGCTACTTTATATGGATTAAATCATCGTCGGGCGCGTGTCATTCGGATCATGAAGGAGCATGGCTTGTTCGACTACCGTTCATATTTAACTGGTCAGTTATCCGGTGGGTGGAAACAACGCGTTGCATTAGCGGCTTGTTTATTGCACGAGCCAGATGTATTACTTTTGGATGAACCAACATCGGGGATTGATCCAATTGCTAGGCGTGAATTTTGGGACAAAATTCACGCTTTGAGTCAGCAGGGTGTCACAACACTCATGTCTACACATTATATGGATGAAGCAGAGCGTTGTACTCGCTTGGCATATTTAGCTTATGGTGATTTATTGATTACTGGCACAGTTGATGAAGTAATTCATTCAACAAAATTGCAAACATGGAATGTCAAGGGCCAAGTAACAACGGCGATTTTGCAGCTAGTTAAGGCCATTGATGGGGTTACTCAAGCTGTTTTATTTGGCAGGCAAATTCATGTTTGTGGTTTTGATGCAAAAAAAATAGAGGCTGGTTTGAAATTATTACAAAAAGACCACCCAATTCAGTACAATAAAATAGATTCAACGTTAGAGGATGCTTTTATTAGTTTAGTTGAGAAAACTGAGACAAGGGGATTGAATGAAGGCATTTCGTGATGATTTTTTGAGTACCATCTTGCGTCTTCGCGCGATGATGGTAAAAGAATTTTTACAAATGCGCCGTGATAGAACCACGCTTGGTATGATGATTGGTATCCCATTGATTCAGCTGATTTTGTTTGGTTTTGCAATTAATTTAAACCCTCGCCATTTATCTACTGTTGTTGTAGGAGATGATCACAGTTTGTTTACACGACGTATTTTGGTGAGTATGGCTAACTCAAGCTATTTTGAGTTTACAAGATCTAATTTAACTGAAAAAGAAGCAGAGTACTTGCTTAAAATTGGTAAAATCCAGTTTATCATTAATTTTCCACCTAATTTCTCACGTGATATAGTTAAGGGGTTGAAACCAAATTTATTATTGGAAGCAGATGCCACAGATCCAGCCGCTACCAGTCGTGCTGTTTCAGTTTTCAATGATTTGGCTAATATAGCGTTGAAGGAAGATCTGGTTGGTCCATTAGCCGGAGTGAATCGTAGTCTAAGAGCATATAACCCAATCGTTCACTCTGTTTACAATCCATTGGCGATTACTGCGTTCAATATTGTCCCTGGTTTATTAGGGGTGGTGCTGACGATGACCTTAGTGATTATTACCGCCTTGGCTATCACGCGCGAGTATGAGCGAGGTACAATGGAAAATTTATTGTCAACACCACTCAAACCCTTAGAAGTAATGATTGGTAAAATTTTACCGTATATTATTGTCGGCTATGTGCAGGTATTATTAATATTATTTATGGCCAAATTTGTGTTTGGTGTGCCAATGCAAGGCAGTATTTTCTTGCTGTTATTAATGGCATTACCATATATCGCCGCAAATTTATCTGTTGGGTTAACTTTTTCAACTTTGGCTTCGAATCAGTTACAAGCGGTACAAAGCGCAATGTTTTTTTTCTTGCCATCTATTTTATTATCGGGCTTCATGTTTCCTTTTAAAGGGATGCCAGAATGGGCTCAATATATAGGAAATATTTTACCTTTGACTCATTTTTTGGTAATTGTCCGTGGTATTCTTTTAAAAGGGAATGGTTTTTTTGAAGTTTGGCGTGAAGTCTTACCTATTATGGGATTTATGGTAGTTGCGATGTTCATTGGGTTTAAAAGGTATCGTAAAACATTGGATTGATAATGATGAATAAACGAAGTTCGCACCCAATTACCCTGAGTTGGCTCGTGCTATATATGATTGCGGGAATATTCTTTTCGTCAGTCACTTGCGCTGATATTGTGGATGTGATCAAAGTTACCCCTAAGCAGCTCGAATTCAAAGTAACACTTCCTGCGAATATAACAACAGGGTTTCAATGGACAGTCGTGTCATACGATAAGACAAAACTGAATTTGGTTAAAAGTGAATACGTTGCCCCCATGACCAATATTATTGGCGCGCGAGGAGCTTCAGTATTTACATTTTCGCCCGAGAAAAAAATAGCGTACCCTAACTCGACGGTTATTATGTTTAAGTATGCACGTTCATGGGAACCGACAAGCGCAATTACTCGGAATATCATTGTTCAATTTGATCAACCTTGATGGAAATGGTTGAACTCAGATGTTATTGGCAAGTTTCCCATCTAAATTCATCTAAAGTGGCCCCTCGTGACACGAACCGAAAAATGCCGCCCTAATGGGCTAAAAAAGCGCAACTGAAGCCATTAACACATATCCAATGATAACAAAACTGAAATATCGTAGGTTGCAACAGCGCTCGACCATCACACAACGCTCCAGACCATGTAAAGTACCAAGATAAAGAAATGTACCGGCTGAGACAGCAAGCAATATTGGATCGATCACACTTTCAGTTTGCATTTCATGGCCGAAATACCACCCAAGGTAGATCCCGATAGGTGTCATGAGAGCAAATATGAAAAACAAAATAATATTTTTTGTGGTGGACAGCGATGTTTTATTTAATTGTACAGAGATAGCAAAGCTTTCTGCCCATTTGTGAGTAATAATAGCGAGAAACAGCATGATGGCTATTGAATAGTTTTGACTAAATCCAAGGGCGGTGCCTAGGATAAACGAATGAACTGATAACATGCTCCAGGCTAGCAGGGCAAATGCAGGATGCTCATGATGCTGATGTTGATATAGCTCTTTACCTAAATGTTCAAGCCAAAGGAATAATAAAAAAGTTAAGCCAGTGATTAAATAGGCATACGGATAATGATAACCGATTTGAGTGAACAGACTGTTTGCTTCAGGTAACATATGTAAAAGAGCGGCACCTAAGAAAACACCAGTGGCGAGGGTTTCTCCACCTGGAAAATCTAAATGTCCTCTTTCCAGCATGCGTTTTTTGAACGGATAGAAACCTGCCAAAATAATGACAAAAAAGATACTGATCGAAAAAAATAATCTTAATGAAACAGGGCTCATGCAGATATCCTCGTGATGTTTACTAAATTTTTTAGCAAGTTAATTTGAGAAATTTCAGGTACAGCAGCCATGTCTTGTTCTATTTGAGTAGTGAAGTTTTTTGTTTGCTCAAAAGATGAGTTCACAATGATATCAATGGTTATTTTACCATCTAAATAATGAACCATATAAGATTCAATTGCAGGAAATGTCACTCGCCAATTTTTGATTAAAAGGTGCTCTAGATTTTGGCGACTTTGTAAAGAAAATGAAGGTGATCCTAATTCGTCATCTTCAGGATCGACATGAACGGTCACATCTTTTACATCTACTATTTTTTTTATTAGCGCGTTGTGTACATGTTGCGCAATATAATGCCCTTCAGATACCGAAATCATCGGTGATACAAGAATGTGTACGTCAATAAAAATATCTTTTCCCATCATTCGATTGCGTAATTGATGAATCTTTTGGACACCATTTACTTGGAGAATGACCTGCTCAATCTCAGCAACTTTTTGTGGGTCAAGGCCAGTGTCTACTAATTCTTTCACACTATTCCAGCCATACACCAACCCCATTTTGATGATCATCACGCCGATGATAATCGCAGCCAAGAGATCTAATTGTTCGAAGCCAATCAGAACACCGATTATACCGATAAGAACGATACCCGATGCAGCTGCATCCGAGCGATGATGCCAAGCATTGGCTATCAGCAGTGCCGATTGAATATTTTTTCCTACTCGTTGGGTATATCGAAACAGCCATTCATTAACCAAAATGGAGATAATAGCAACCGGTAAAGCCAGCCACTTGGTTTTATGGACGGTTAGATGAAATACTTCATGCAATGAATCCCAGGCGATTCCAGCGCCAACTAAAATAAGGAGCGTGGCTAATAATAATGTTGCGGCGGTCTCAATACGTTGGTGACCGTAGGGATGTAATAAATCAGCCTCTTGACTTCCATATTTGGAAGCAAAAATAACCAATAAATCGGTTAATATATCCGAAAAGGAGTGGATACCATCCGCTATCAGGGCATGTGAATGAAAGACGATGCCACCGGCTAGCTTTAAAAAACCCAGAAGGACATTAATCAACGCGCCTATGAGCGTGGTTTTTTTTGCTTGTTTATAACGATCATCCTGGCTCATACCGACCCTCTTTCACTGTAAACGCAAAAAGTATATAATCTTTGCGCAAAGAGTATAAGATATCAAGCTCATCATTACTAGGAAAACTGCGTGAAACATCAAGAAAATCGTTCTGGGATATATCTACTCCCTAATTTATTTACCACTGCAAGCTTATTTGCTGCATTCTATTCGATTGTGGCGTCCACCCAATTACGATATGAAATAGCTGTGATTGCTATTTTTGTTGGGATGGTGGCTGATGGCCTCGATGGTCGCATCGCGAGAATGACAAATACCCAGACTGCTTTCGGTGCTGAGTATGATAGTTTGGCTGATATGGTTACATTTGGAGTTGCTCCTGCCTTACTATTTTATAACTGGGCATTAAACACCCTGGGTAAGGTGGGTTGGTTGATTGCTTTTATATATACAGCCGCAGTTGCATTGCGATTGGCACGTTTTAATACGCAACTTGAAACCGCTGATAAGCGCTATTTCCAGGGACTCAGCTCAACCTTAGGTGCGGCACTTATGGCGTCCTATGTATGGCTTTGTAATCAATATCAGTGGTCTCATCCAGCTATCGCCGCCTTTATCACCTTATTTACTGCGCTCTTGATGGTTAGTAACATTCGGTATAATAGTTTTAAAGAATTGGACTTAAAGGGAAGGATTCCTTTCTTATATGTTTTATTGATGGTTCTGTTATTTGTTGCAATAGCAGCCAATCCATCTTTAGTCTTGTTTGTTACCTCTTTTGCTTATGCTGCATCTGGCCCAGTAAAAACTTTATTTGCCATTCAACGTGTAAGAAAACTACGAAAGAAGATTGCGCTCACAAAAACTCGTCGCAAAGACGGCGACTCCTAAGGGGCTGTTTACAATTTATCTATTAGACCGACTTGTTCGTTGGGTCTAGAGATGTTGCTTCACACACCCTGGGATCATTCGGATTCATAAAATCGATTATGAATTAAATTCTTCAGGGCTTCTTCCATTTCCACTTCATCGGGACCATCAATTTCTAGGATCAATTCGCACCCCTGGCTGGCAGCGAGCATCATGACTCCCATGATACTTTTGCCGTTAATCGTCTGCGAACCCTTGGTAACTTCAATTTGACTTTGAAATCGTGCTGCAGTAGATACAAACTTAGCTGATGCACGTGCATGCAATCCGAGTTTGTTAATAATTGTTACTTTGGTTTTTTTCATAAGTTTGCAAATGGTGAATAAAAAATTGCTGAGAGCGAGTCTAACAATTTCTTGTCGACAATGCTCGCCAATTAATGAATAGACCTCTTGCATAACCTGCGCCTTTTGCATGATTGCGGCGTTATAAACATTTCCGTGGTGCTCATTTACTTATGTAAACTCCGCTCTTCGAAATGTTTATGCCTTGTACTCAAACAAAATTCGCAGGTTATGCAAGAGGTCTAATCAATACATGGTGTTATAATCGTTGATAGTTTGGCAAAATAGCTTTATGTAGGCTGCCAATTGAAGAGTTTGACGTCCAATAACGTCGAAACGTCAATTGTCAACAGATTCTAGCTGCTTATCTAGTTTTTCTATTAATAAGTCAAATGCTTGATACATATCTTGCGATTCAGAACGAGCATGTATTTGGTTTTTATTCACAAAAATAGTCGCTTCAGCAATTTGCCGCAATTTTTCCACTTCGCTTACCACATTGATAGCGGTAATTTTATTAAAATGTCTGACTAATTTATCAAATTTATCTTGCGGGCAAGATTTTAAAGCAGGTGTCATTTCCATTCCAAGAGCAATACGTGAAAAAAAGTAACTACTACCTCCGTAAATGTAACTCCCCAGGTACGTCATCCTGAACGCAGTGAAGGATCTCCAAATGACTTGGTTTGAGCCAAATTCAGGAGATCCTTCACTGCGTTCAGGATGAAGTGGGATCAATTTGATTTGATTAAAACCAAACTTATCCACAACCTGGGGAGTTACCCGTAGATTAGAGAGGTCATAGTTGGCGCATCTTGAACAAAAACTATTTTGAAAAATGATCACATTTTTATGTATGCTGTGTTTTTTCAAAATGGTTTTTGCTTTAGATGCGGTCAAATATGACTGTTCTTTGATCGTCGGCATCACCCTCCGAGCAGTTACAAAAAATATGATAACAAACAGGCCTTATTTAACTTTCTTTTCTTTAAAAATAACATGCTTACGAACAACCGGATCGTACATCATCAATTCCATTTTTTCAGGATGATTGCGCGGATTTTTAGTCGTGGTTTTGTAATACCCAGTACCTGCGCTCGACTCCATTTTAATTTTTACAGTAACAGCTGCCACAATATTTCCTCTCTCAATTTTAGATCTTTTCGCCTTGTTTACGCAATTGGCGTAGAACAGCATCAATACCCACCTTATCGATGGTGCGCATCCCCCTGGTACTCAATTTAAGGGTGACAAACTTGTTTTCACTCTCAACCCAGTAACGGTGTGTTTGAATGTTCGGTAGGAAACGTCGTTTGGTTTTATTATTGGCGTGCGATACGTTATTACCGGTAACAGGTCGCTTTCCAGTAACCTGGCATACTTTTGACATAGTGAACTCCAAAGTAATTCTCGAGAATAGGTGCGTTTTATATCAGAAAACACAAACAAATGCAAATTCATTTGCAGATCGGGTGCAACTCTCGTATAGACAGATTAAAGAATTATCGGTTGGCCTTCCCCAACAGGTAGTTGGAAAAAGCTGACAAATTGACGTCAGTTTAGGGTCTGTTGACAATTCATTTTCTGATGCCCTACGTCCCGCGATTTGTTCGCGAGATCCAGAGACCTTGCTCAAGGCACGTCACTATTGCACAGAGATAGATCCAGCTGGATCCCGCGAATAAGTCGCGGGACGTCGAGATCTGAGTTGTCAACACGCCCTAGCATACACCTGGCTATCTTCGTTGGGCCAAGGTTCAACTTTCGGTTGATCATTTTCCTATACCGGGGTTGCACCCGGCAAGCCGGGAGATCGCTTGTTATGCTAGCAGATCCCCATACATTGTTTGCAATATGGTCAGTGCTGCAATCGCAGCTGTTTCAGTGCGAAGAATGCGTGGACCAAGGGTTAATGGGTGAAAATGAAGGTCGCAGGTCCGAGCGATTTCTTCTTCGGTAAGTCCGCCCTCTGGTCCAACGATCAGGGCGATATCGCCCGTCATTGATTTGATATCATGCCATGAGTTTTTTGTATGCGGGTGTAAAACATATTTTAAAACGGCATGGCAGGTCGTGAGATAACTATCAAGCGAGCAAGCAGCGTGAACCGTGGGGATGACATTGCGTCCCGATTGTTCGCAAGCACTGATGACCATAGCTTGCCATTGGTTTTGTTTCTTTTTCATGCGGTCCATGTCTATTCTAACAACACAACGTTTGGTGATGAGCGGGGTAATACTTGTAACCCCTAACTCAACCGCTTTTTGAATGACCCACTCCATCCGGTCACCTTTAGATATGGCTTGTGCCAAATGAATGGTTTGAGAAGACTCACGATTCACGATGATCGCCGTATTGATTTGTACGATGACGTGTCGCTTGTGGATGGTCAAGATGCTTGCGGGAAACTCATAGTTATCGCCTCGAAATAACGTGATTTGATGTCCTGGTTGCATCCGTAAAACAACAGCGACATGTTGACTGGCTTCATCAGATAATTGGACTGTTTCGCCAGGCTGATATAAACCCGTTTGGTAAATACGAATGCTTCGCATAGGATCAGTTTTGATAGAGTAAACCCTATGTTATACTACACAGATTATGGAATGTTAAGGAAAAAATCAACAATGAAAATCAGTACTGAAAACGCCAAAGCTCAATCCGTTAGAACTGAAACGGATAGCATGGGTTCTATTGAGGTGCCAGCCAATAAGTATTGGGGGGCGCAGACGGAGCGATCCCTTCATCACTTTAATATTGGGCATGACCTCATACCGATTGAAGTGATTCATGCTTTAGGGCTTTTAAAAAAAGCGGCTGCATTGACCAATCATGCGCTTGGAAAATTATCAGATGAAAAAATGCAGCTCATTGTTCAGGCTGCAGATGAAGTGAGCTCGGGTCAGCTCGATGCGCATTTCCCGCTACACGTTTGGCAAACGGGCAGTGGAACCCAAACGAATATGAATGTGAATGAAGTTATATCGAATCGTGCGATCGAAATGGCTGGCGGACAGATGGGAACTAAAATACCAATTCATCCAAATGACGATGTGAATATGTCTCAATCTTCTAACGATACGTTTCCAACGGCGATGCATATTGCTGCCGCTGTTGCTTTTCATCAGAAACTTATCCCAGCTGTTCAAGCGTTGCGAGATGGCTTAGCCAAAAAAATGGATACTTTCAAGGATATTATTAAAATCGGTCGTACTCATTTACAAGATGCTGTCCCCTTAACACTTGGGCAAGAATTTTCTGGCTATGTGGCGCAGTTAGATGCCTGCTTGGCTCGTTTCCAATTGGTTTTACCTGAGCTTTATGAGCTGGCGTTAGGTGGCACGGCTGTTGGCACGGGCTTGAATACTCACCCCGAATTTGCTGTAAAAGGAGCAGCGGAGATCGCCAAGCTGAGTAAGTTACCATTTGTGTCAGCCCCCAACAAATTTATGGCGCTTGCTTCACACGAAGCATTGGTAATGGCCCATAGCACACTCAAGGCTCTTGCTTGTGCTTTGATGAAAATAGCGAATGATTTACGCTGGCTGGGTTCTGGACCACGGTGTGGAATAGGGGAGCTTTTGTTACCTGAAAATGAGCCCGGTTCCTCTATTATGCCGGGTAAAGTCAATCCCACTCAGTGTGAAGCGATGACCATGGTTTGTGCACAAGTATTTGGGAATGATTCCGCGATAACAATCGCAGATAGTCAAGGCAATTTTGAATTAAATGTCTTTAAGCCGATTATTATTTTTAATTTATTACATTCTCTCAATTTATTAGCTGATGCATGTCATTCAATGCAACTATTTTGCATAGAGGATTTAAAACCAAATCGCGAAATGATTGATTATTACTTACATCATTCACTGATGCTGGTGACTGCACTAAACCAGCATATTGGATATGATAAAGCCGCCAAAATTGCAAAGATTGCTTATCAAGATGGATCATCTTTAAAGGAAGCGGCGATGAAGCTCGGCTTTTTAACTTCAGAACAGTTTGATGACTATGTCAAACCTGAAAAAATGATTGGACCACACTAATTCAATGCAACGAACAATTAAAAGTTATGTTTTACGGGCTGGACGAGTAAGCTCCCGTCAACAGCAGGGATTGAGTGACTGGTTACACGACTACTCCTTGGCGTTAAGTGAGGAATCTTGGAATTTTGCATCAATATTTGGTCGGGAAGCTGACACAGTTGTGGAAATAGGATTCGGTATGGGCGGCTCTTTGTTGGCCATGGCTCAAGCGCAGCCGGCGATAAATTTTATCGGTATCGAGGTCCATCAGGCTGGCATCGGTAGTTTGGCGGCAGACTTGCATGATCATGCGATTTCAAATGTACGAATCGCACCATATGACGCAGTTGAAATTTTTAAAAAAAGTATTCCTGATAATTCTTTGGCAGGTGTCCAATTATTTTTCCCTGATCCCTGGCCAAAAAAAAGGCATCATAAAAGACGCTTAATCCAGGCGAATTTTGTGCGGTTATTGGTCGACAAAATAAGGATATCTGGTTTTCTTCACTGTGCGACAGACTGGGAAGATTACGCCTTACACATCCATGAGGTTTTGTCGGCGAACCCGATGCTAAGTAATATACAACCGGATGGGTTATTCGTCCCAAGGCCAGATACGCGACCTGTGACCAAGTTTGAGCGGAGGGGTGAGCGGTTGGGACATCAGGTTTGGGATTTAATGTTTAAGAAGGAACTTGCTTAAACAAGCGAGACCCCATAGAATTCTAATTTCCTAGATATTGGTTGGAGTACCCATGGGCTGGAATGAGCCAAAAAAAAATCAGGATCCTTGGAGTGGTAAAAATCAACCGCCGGATCTTGATGAAGCACTGAAGCAATTATATGCCAAACTAAAGAAAGTCTGGTTTCGGGCCCCTCGTAGTCAAAAAAATCGTTCTGAAAAAGCGCCGAAAGAAAACAATATCACCAGTGGCGGGATGTTCTTTTCAATGATTGGGGGAGTGATTTTTGTTTTGTGGTTGCTTTCTGGTATTTTTATTGTTGATCCCGCCGAACAGGCTGCAATCTTACGTTTTGGAAAATACCTCCGAACCGTTGGTCCCGGACCTCATTGGATACCTCGATTGATTTGCTCAAAGATAACTTTGAATGTTGATCGGGTATCCGACTACTCTTATTCAGGTCAAATGTTGACCAAGGATGAGAATTTGGTTTCAGTCGCCGTTGCTGTTCAGTATCGAATTGGCGATTTGCAGGAGTACTTGTTTAACGTCACTGATGCGGAGGAGAGTCTTCAGCAAGCAACATCAAGCGCTTTACGTCAAGTGGTGGGTACCACCACGCTAGACCAATTAATTACCGAGGGTCGTGACGCATGGGGTAACAGTGTCCAGGATTCACTGGTGAAAATATTGGCCAGATATAAAACAGGTATTGTGATTGTGAATGTTTCACCGCAACCGGCACGTGCCCCTGAAAATGTCCAGGATGCCTTTGATGATGCCATTAAAGCACAAGAAGACGAGAAGCGATTCAAAGAACAGGCTCGAGCTTATGAAGCGCGCGTGATTCCAATTGCAGAAGGAAATGCCAAACGAATTTATCAAGAAGCGAAAGCTTATGCAGAGCAAGTCGTTCTTCGGGCTAAGGGCGAAACGGCGGAGTTTTTGGCTTTATTGCCAGAATTTCTCCATGATCCATTTGTGTTGCAGCAGCGTATGTATTTAGATAGCATGCAAACTGTTTTGAGTAAAAGCACCAAGGTCGTTGTGAATGGGAAGTCAGGAAATCTTTTCTATTTACCCTTAGATAAGCTATTATCAGCAACGGCACCAGAACTGACTCCCAGCAAAGTGTCTGCGGCAAACTTCCCCACTTCTATGGGGCGTAATGATCATGAAGATAATCTGATACTGGATGGGCGTAACGTGACCAGGCCTACAGAGCAAGATGGGGGAACCAATTGATGCGGGCAAGTAGAATCATACTGGCGATTGTCGTCTGTGCTATCTTCATCGCCATGGGGATGTGTTTATTTACAATCACTCAAGGACAGCATGGAATTTTATTACGATTGGGACGATTAGTTGAAGATGATAAGACTCAAAAGGCGCTGATACTTTCTCCTGGCTTACACATCAAGATGCCCCTAATCGAGAGTGTGAGGCTCTTTGATACTCGAATTCAAACGTTGGACATTAAGTCTTCGCGGATTGTCACTAAAGAGAAAAAAGACGTCATTGTTGATTATTATGTTAAATGGCAAATTGAAGATTTGGCACAATATTTTAAGGCAACCGGTGGCAATGAGTTCAAAGCTGAGACGTTATTGGAGCAGCAACTCAATACATCATTGCGAGCACAATTTGGAAAGCGCACGATTTCAGATGTTGTTTCGGGTGGACGAGATGATGTCATGGATGTGTTACGAGATAGGGCGGAGGAACAAGCCAGTCAATTGGGCATTCATGTGGTTGATGTTCGCATTAAAGGAATTGAGTTACCTGCCAATACCAGCAATGCAATTTATCAGCGGATGCGCGCAGATATGCAAAAAATTGCCAATCATCATCGCGCCGATGGTCACGCTGAAGCAGAAGCCATTCAGGCTATGGCTGATGCTAAAGTGACAATACTCTTGGCTACTGCTCGAAGTGAAGGGCAAACCATCCGCGCCCAAGGACAAGCAAAAGCCGCCGCAATTTATGCAGATGCATTTGGTAAGAATAAAGAGTTTTTCACCTTGTATCGTTATTTGAAAACGTATGTAAATAGTTTTAATAGTCGGCGTGATTTGTTTGTGCTTGATCAAAACAGTCCTTTTTTTGATTATTTTAGTTATAAGCCTGGTCATGTTGTTAATAAGTAGAGTTGGTTTATCACCGGTGAATTTCCTTCATTAAAAGGCGCGGGTTAGGCGAAGGATCTATTTAAAGAATTAATCAAGTAGAGAAAATAATGGCTAAAAATATTGTAGTAGTTGGTACACAATGGGGTGATGAAGGGAAGGGAAAAATTGTTGATTTACTCACGCAGGATGCACAAGTTGTCGTTCGTTATCAAGGCGGACACAATGCTGGTCATACGCTGAAAATTAATGGTGAAAAAACAGTGTTACGTTTAGTTCCTTCCGGTATTTTGCGTTCACATGTCACCTGTTATATAGGTAATGGTGTGGTGGTGTCACCAGAAGCCTTGTTAACTGAAATCAAAGAATTAGAAGCCAGGGATATCGACGTGCGCAGTCGCTTGTATATTAGTCAAGCTTGCCCTCTGATTTTGCCGTTTCATGTTGCTTTGGATAAGGCCCGAGAGATTCATCGCGGTCAAACTGCGATTGGCACCACAGGACGGGGCATTGGTCCTGCCTATGAAGATAAAGTTGCCAGACGTGCTTTGAAAATGAGCGATTTATTACATAAAGAACGTTTTACAAGTAAATTGACAGAATTACTCAATTATCATAATTTTGTTTTGACCCATTATTATGATCAACCGCCAGTTGATGAACAATTAATCATTGAACAAACACTTAGTCTGTCTGAAACATTAAAACCGATGATCATTGATACAACCACCCGTTTGCATGAACATCGTATACAAGGTGATGCTATTTTGTTTGAGGGCGCACAAGGTGTCTATTTAGATATTGATCATGGTACGTATCCTTTCGTCACATCCTCTAATACCTGCGTTGGGAGTGTCACCAATGGGAGCGGGTTTGGTCCACTCTATCTTGATTACATCTTAGGTGTTACCAAAGCCTATACGACTCGAGTCGGCAGCGGGCCGTTCCCAACTGAGTTGAATGATGACATCGGTGCCCGCTTAGCTGAGCGAGGTCATGAGTTCGGTGCTGTGACCGGACGTCCACGACGTTGTGGATGGTTCGATGCAGTCTTATTACGACGTTCAATTGAACTGAATAGTTTGTCTGGATTGTGCTTAACCAAGTTAGATGTATTAGATGGGTTAGATGTGATTCGGATTGCAGTGGCTTATCGAGATTCCAATGGCCAGGTATTGACTCGTCCTCCACAAGCTGCTGAAGATTTTGAAGGTTTAGAACCGATATATGAAGATGTGCCAGGATGGTCTGAATCCACAGCTGACGTAACTGACATGGATCAATTACCACCTAATGCCCTTGCTTATATCAAACGTCTTGAATCCTTGTTGGGTGTTTCTATTGATATGTTGTCGACAGGTCCAGAAAGAGATTCGACCATTATTTTGAAGAGCCCGTTTTTTTAATTTCAAGATTGACCACTTATTTAAGTTGTTGCATAATGAATGCCCTGTTTTAAAATATAGAGTGTTGGTCAGATGGTGAGTAACTGTATGAAAAAAATAAGTTGTATTACCGTATTATTTTTTACCATGTGTTCATTTGCTTATGCTGATGATAACCAGATGGCTTCAGAGATACTTGTGTATATCAATCAATATCGAGTGCAACATGGATTGTCTAAATTAGTGATGAACCCAATACTAGCACGTGAAGCCATGGTGCATAGTTTGGATATGGCAAAGCATGTGGTTCCTTTTGGTCATGACGGGTTTATGCAGCGCATGCAGGATTTACATCAAAAAATTCCAAATTCCTTATCCGGTGCTGAGAATGTCGCATATAATTTTAAGAGCGCTAAAATTGTTGCAGATGGTTGGATTCATAGTTCAGGACACCGACACAATATCATGGGACATTACAATCTAACCGGAATTGCCATTGCCCGAGATAATCAGGGTCGACCTTACTTTACCCAAATGTTTTTGAAAGGCTAGCACAAGCTTGTACTGGGGTAGGTTCAGAATCCAAATTTTGACATCCCTCGACGTGGGGTTTCAAAAGATGAGTTGTTAACAGACCCTTGGCAATGTTAGGGCTGACGCTACATCTTATGTTAGTGGACTTTCATCTGCGTTTATTACTACAATGATCGACGTAGATAAAATAAAACTGAGATACTGTGAGTCATTCACTCAAATATGTTGTAGGCATTGGAGCTTCTGCAGGAGGATTAGAAGCGATACAGGCGTTTTTTAACCATATGCCGAAGACGGAAATATTATCCTTCGTTGTCGTACAACATTTATCACCTGACTTTGAAAGCATGATGAGCGATTTATTGGCTCAAAACACCTCGATGCCGATTGTAACTGCAGAAAATAACTTGGCTTTGCAAGCCGGGGTGATTTATTTGATTCCAGCAAATTCTGAAGCGCAGATTGAGAAAAACCACTTTAAACTAGGAAAATTAAACCGAGCTCCTTTACCACTCCCTATCAACACGTTGTTTCAATGACTCGCCGTAAATTACAAACAACGCTCTCTTGGTGTCATTTTATCAGGAACGGGTTCAGATGGTGCCTTGGGTATGAAAGAAATATCCAAGTGTGGTGGAATAACCCTCGCACAAATGCCATCTGAGGCGAAATTCAGCGATATGCCGAACAATGCAATCGCCACAAAAGAAATTCAATGTATCTTGCCGGTTTCAGAAATGCCTGACATTATCCTGGAATATCTAAATCAGCCTGACTTATTTAATAAAGATTTTAAAGAAATAGAGCCGATTAACGAGTCTACTTATGATGAACTATTTCAATTGCTTGAAAGCCAATTCCACATTGATTTTAGATCTTACAAAATAAGCACAATTTCCAGACGCATTCGCAGGAGAATGCAACTATTGAGTATAACTAATTTACAAGCGTACATCGGGTATCTAAAAACTGACTCAGCGGGCTTAACCACACTATATCAGGATCTACTCATTGGTGTGACCGCGTTTTTTAGAGATTGGGATGCTTTTGCTGCATTGGAGTCTCAAGTCATTCCCGCGTTATTTGAGAAAATTAAAAAAACAGATAACATGATCCGGATTTGGGTCAATCCCTGTGCGACAGGGGAGGAGGCATATACGATTGGCATTTTATTTAAAAAGTATGCTTCAGAACATCATCTTCCTTTTTCGGTAAAAATATTTGCATCTGATGTGTCAAGTGATTACATTCTTCAAGCAAAAAAAGGGTGCTATTCTCATAAAGCAGTGGCAAATATACCAAAAAATATATTAAATGAATACTTCATTAAATCAGGTGAAGATTATGAGGTCATCGCTGAAATCAAACAGAAAATATTGTTTACGACTCATAATTTACTCAGTGAGCTTCCATTTACTAAAATGGATTTAATTAGTTGTCGAAATTTGTTGATTTATCTCATTCCCAAAGAACAAAAGCGTGTTTTGGATATGCTTAGATTTAGTTTAAATATAGGGGGTTTTTTATTTTTAGGCCCGAGTGAAGGGATTCCATCCCTGGATCCAGATTTAGTGGCGACTAATCAGTTGCGGCGAATTTTTAAAAAAACGAAAAAAAGTCATCTACCCCAAGTTTCATCCCTGCTTAATAATCGGTACTTATTAACTAAGCAGACGCCCCCTTCTCCTATGACGCCCCCTTCCTTTGTACCTTTACCGGCATATGCCTATCATGAAATTTTACATGATATTGTCTCTGCGGGTTTTATCCTTGACCGGTCATTTACTGTGCTCCATACGATTGGCAAGGCTCGTGAGTTGGTGATGTTGCCAGAGGGGGTACCCACTTTAATATTGTCCAAAATTATCATCGATGATTTAAAAGCGGCGCTGATCATAGGATTGCATGAGGTACAAACGAAATCAATGATAGTAGAGTACGACCACATCACGATTCATCAAAGCCCCAATAAGCCCCATATGGTAAAAATGACCATTTATCCTATTTGTGATATGAATAACATTCTATCCTATTATTGGATAAGTTTTGACCCAGCAAAACCAAATACGAAAAAACAAAAAAAAATCCTTTTGAGTGGTTTTTCACGAGATGAGGCTCATGATGAACTGATAATCACTATGGAGCGAGAACTATTCGCAACGCACGCTTTACTACAATCTTCTATGGAAAATGTCGAAACCATCCATGAGGAAATGCAATTTACCAATGAAGAATTACAATCTGTGAATGAAGAAATGAATCAGGTGAATTTAGAGCGCTCGAAAAAAATCGAAGAAGTTATCCAAACAAAAACAGATCTTGATAATCTAATTCGAGGAGCAGAAATATCTACCATCATTCTCAATCAAAAGCTTGAAATTCGTCTTTTTACTCCCTCGATAGAGAAAATATTTAGTCTGGTTGGCCATGATATTGGACGACCCCTGAAAAATTTCAGGCATAACTTAGATTATCCAACTTTAATGGTGAAAGTGGAGGAGGTATTAAAAAATCATGTTGGTTTTGAAACGGAGGTTAAAAATAATCAAGGGCATTGGTACTATTTAAAAATGTCGCCCTATTATTCTACTCATGAAAAAATAGTTACCGGGGTAGTTATTAATTTGACTGATATTCATCAAGTAAAGATACTACAACAACAAAAGGAAGAAATAGAAAACGATTTGAAAGTAGCGCTTAAAACAGGGTTGATTGGTATTTGGCGTACGAGTATAGATAATGAGAGTTTTATCTACGATGAAACAATAAAAACGATGTTTGGTCTAGGGCGTGTCCTCAATTTAAAGCCATTAATTGAGCAGATTTGTCGATTTGTAAATTCTTTTTGTTCATCATTACACCAACCATCCATTTTGATTTAATTTAAATCAAAAGTAACAATTAAAATCCTGTAGACTTT
>DAIDKT010000061.1 GCA_027449905.1 Legionellales bacterium | reverse complement strand
TGCAGCACCTGTGATCATGTTCTTCACATAATCTGCGTGGCCTGGACAATCTACGTGAGCATAATGGCGGTTGGCTGATTCGTACTCAACGTGCGCAGTCGATATGGTTATGCCTCGTGCTCTTTCTTCTGGTGCAGCATCAATTTCATGATACGCTTTTTTTGTGCCACCATACTTATTGGCCATAATTGTTGTGATCGCCGCTGTTAACGTTGTCTTACCGTGATCTACATGACCTATCGTGCCAACATTCACGTGTGGCTTCTTACGCTCAAATTTTTCCTTTGTCATATCCAAACACCTCTATTTCTTATCAATAATTGCTTCAGCGATATTTGCTGGAGCTTCGGAATATTTTGCAAACTCCATGGTGTATGTAGCGCGACCTTGAGTTGCAGAACGTAAGTCTGTTGAATAACCAAACATTTCAGCCAATGGCACTTCAGCACGAATAACTCGACCCGCTGGTGATTCATCCATTCCTTGTAGAATGCCTCTTCGACGGCTAAGATCTCCCATCACATCACCCATGTAATCTTCTGGTGTGACCACTTCAACTTTCATCACGGGCTCTAGCAATACAGGTTTGGCTTTTTGTGCACCTTGTTTGAAACATTGCGAACCAGCAATCTTAAATGCCATTTCACTTGAGTCCACCTCATGAAAAGAACCATCGAACAGTGTTACTTTAACGTCTACCACGGGATAACCAGCAATGACACCATTTTGCATTTGTTCTTGAATTCCCTTATCTACAGCTGGAATGTACTCTTTAGGTATCACACCGCCCACGATTCCATTCACAAACTCATAGCCTTCACCACGATTTTGCGGTTCTATTTTAAGCCACACATGTCCGTACTGACCACGGCCGCCTGATTGACGAACAAATTTACCTTCCTGTTCAATCATTGCTTTCAGCGTTTCACGATAGGCCACTTGGGGTTTTCCTACGTTGGCTTCAACCATGAATTCACGACGCATGCGGTCAACAATGATTTCAAGATGTAGCTCACCCATTCCTTGAATAATCGTTTGCCCAGACTCTTCATCTGTATGAACTCTGAATGATGGATCTTCCTGTGCAAGTTTTCCAAGTGCGATGGACATTTTTTCTTGGTCTGCTTTGGTTTTAGGCTCAACTGCAACGGCAATAACTGGATCCGGAAAATCCATTCTTTCTAAAGTAATAATCTTATTGATGTCACATAAGGTATCGCCTGTGGTCACTGTTTTCAAACCTACAGCAGCAGCTATATCACCTGCCCGGACTTCCTTAATTTCTTCGCGTGAGTTTGCATGCATTTGAAGCAAACGGCCTATTCGTTCTTTTTTCCCTTTTACTGGGTTATAAACGGTATCTCCGCATTTCACGATGCCAGAGTAGGCTCGGAAGTAAGTTAAGGTTCCCACGAAAGGATCTGTTGCAATCTTAAACGCAAGGGCTGAGAATGGTTCATCGTATGATGTTTTACGGGCATCCTCTTCTCCGTCGTCATCTACACCTCGTACAGGGGGTATATCTACGGGTGAAGGTAGAAAATCAATAACACCATCTAGCACAGCCTGAACACCTTTGTTCTTGAACGCAGATCCGCAGAAAACTGGAACAATCTCGTTATTAATGGTCCGTTGACGTATTGCCGTTTTGATTTCTTCTTCGGTAAAAACGCCGCCTTCAAGATATTTTTCCATTAATTCATCGTTTGCTTCTGCTGCTGCTTCAATCATTTTAGCACGCCATGCTTCGCACTCAGCAAGCATTGATGAAGGAATATCAACATGCTTGAAAGTCATGCCTTTGCTTGCTTCGTCCCATTCGATAGCTTTCATCTTCACAAGATCAACAACGCCGAGAAAATGTTCTTCCGCTCCAATTGGAAGTTGCACGACAACAGGATTTGAGCCTAAACGCTGTTTAATTTGTTCAACAACACGTAAAAAATTAGCACCCATCCGATCCATTTTGTTAACAAAGACAATTCTTGGAACGCCATATTTATCTGATTGTCTCCAGACCGTTTCTGATTGCGGTTCTACACCGGAAACAGAATCAAATACGACTACTGCTCCATCCAGCACGCGCAAAGAGCGTTCCACTTCGATCATAAAATCGACGTGTCCCGGGGTGTCAATAATATTTATCCGGTGCCGTGGGTACTGCTTATCCATTCCCATCCAATAGCATGTCGTTGCTGCTGAAGTAATGGTAATACCTCTTTCTTGCTCCTGGACCATCCAATCCATGGTAGCAGCTCCGTCGTGTACCTCACCAATTTTGTGGGATGTACCTGTGTAGAATAGTACACGTTCGGTGGTCGTCGTTTTTCCTGCATCAACGTGTGCGGCTATTCCGATATTTCGGTATAATTCTAATGGTGTTGCAGACACAAAAAGTTCCCCTTAAAATTAATTCCATCTAAAATGAGCGAATGGTTGGTTTGCCTTCGCCATTCTATGCATTTCTTCACGTTTCTTAACAGCTGCGCCTTTATTCTGAGCGGCATCAACCAGTTCTCCTGCTAAACGAAGCATCATGCCTTTTTCGCCTCTTGTTCTTGACGATTGAACAATCCATCGCATTCCCAACGCAATACTTCTATCTAATCTGACTTCGATAGGAACCTGATAGGTCGCACCGCCTACTCGCCGTGAACGAACCTCAACTGAAGGTCTTACATTATCAAGAGCTTGTTCAAAATATTGGAGTACACCAGCAGGCGTTAGTCCAGATGTCTGTTTGCCGCCTTCTCCGCCATCATCGTCTTGCTTTTTAGTTTTTTTGATGCGTTCGTCAAGTATATCTAGCGCTCCATAAATTATTTTTTCAGCAATAGATTTCTTCCCACTCACCATGAGCACGTTAATGAATTTTGCCAGTAATTCGCTATGATATTTAGGATCCGGCAGAATTTCTCTTTTGGGTACTTCTCTTCTTCTTGGCATATCAAATTCCTAGTTCAATTATTTCTTGTCTTTGGGTTTTTTAGTTCCGTACTTTGAACGGCCTTGTTTACGATCGCTAACACCGGATGTATCTAAGCTACCGCGAACTGTGTGATATCGAACACCTGGCAAATCTTTAACACGACCGCCTCGAATCAATACCACGGAGTGTTCTTGAAGATTGTGTCCTTCACCACCGATGTAGGAAGATACTTCAAAACCATTGGTCAATCGTACTCTAGCCACTTTACGCATTGCTGAGTTAGGCTTTTTTGGTGTTGTTGTATAAACGCGTGTGCATACACCTCTTTTTTGAGGGCATGATTGCAGCGCGGGTACGTTGCTTTTTCTTTTAACACTAACCCGTGGCTTTCGTACTAGCTGATTAATAGTAGCCATGTATTATTAACTCCGATATTTTTAGCTAACGTTTACAAATATAAAGAGGCCGGATTCTATACATAACCTTTTGGTTTGTCAAGGGTCTATATAGATTTGATCATATGTAACCTCTTTGTTGCCCATTATGGTGCGTTCTGATTTTGATATCAAATCGTTCACATACCATTTCAACATCTCATTCATTCATACTTGTCCAAGCAAAGGTCTTTTAATTTTAACTTTTGGCTCACACTTTGTTTACAAACATATATAACTGAATGAATGAAACGTTGAACTCGATTCTGCTGCCAGTGCTAGTATGAGCCAAACTAAATCCAGTTCGGCCATGCCAGTGTTTCCAACAAAATCTATTCTTGAATCTGTTTATCAGCATTCAGTGCTTCGCTCAACGCGTGTTGTACATCACTTGCTGACACTTTGTGGGTCGCAGCACTTGCATTATGATCTATTTCTGCCGCACGCGCTCGCTTTGCCTTACGTGTTTGATGATAGGTGTAACCTGTTCCCGCTGGGATCAAGCGTCCAACCATCACATTTTCTTTCAAACCGCGCAGATCATCGACCTTACCACTGACTGCAGCCTCTGTAAGCACCCGCGTTGTTTCCTGAAACGAAGCTGCCGAAATAAACGATTCAGTTGCTAGGGAAGCTTTTGTAATCCCAAGTAAGATTGGCGAACCATGTGCAGGCAATTTATCCTCAGCAATTAGCTTATCATTTTCGGCTAACATAACCGGTTCTTCAACTTGCTCACCAGCCAGAAACTTAGAGTCGCCTACTGAGGTGATCACTCGTTTTCTGAGCATTTGTCTAACGATAGTCTCTATGTGTTTATCATTGATCTTTACCCCTTGGAGTCGATACACATCCTGCACTTCGTTAACAATATAATTAGCTAGAGCGCCTACGCCTAATAACCGCAAGATATCATGTGGATTTGGTGGTCCGTCTGCTACCACTTCGCCCCTGGCTACGTGCTCTCCCTCAAATACAGATATGTTACGCCATTTAGGAATAAGCTCTTCATGAGCGCGATTTTCTGACTGCGTGATAATTAACCGTCGTTTGCCTTTGGTTTCTTTTCCGAAATTAATCACTCCTGATATTTCTGCCATCACGGCTGAGTCTTTCGGCTTTCTTGCTTCAAATAAATCGGCAACTCTTGGTAATCCTCCAGTAATATCTCGAGTTTTTGTTCTTTCTTGTGGAATACGGGCAATAACGTCACCAACTCCGACAGTGTGCCCATCGCCGAAATTAATAATCGCGTCAACAGGAAGATAATATTGCGCTGGTACATTGGTTCCCGATAGAAAAATTTCTTCTCCAGTATCAGATACAAGCTTGACCATCGGCCTCATGTCCCGACCTGCCAAGCTGCTTCGCTGTTTGGCATCAATAACAACAATGTTACTCAAGCCGGTGAGCTCATCGGTTTGTCTATTCATTGTGATCCCTTCAATCAAATCGACAAACTTAAGTTTACCACTGACTTCTGAAATCACTGGATGAGTGTGTGGATCCCAGGTAGCAATCACTTGACCTGCTTCAACCGAGGAATGGTCTTGCACAGATAAGACTGCACCATATGGCAACTTGTATCGCTCACGTTCTCGGCCAAACTCATCAAGAATGGTTACTTCACCTGATCGTGATACAGCAACTAAATTATTATTTTCATGGGTAACCGTCTTGATATTATGTAATCGGATAATACCTTTATTTTTAATTTGGATATTATTGGCTGCCGTGGATCGCGATGCTGCTCCGCCGATATGAAATGTACGCATCGTGAGCTGCGTTCCTGGTTCACCAATTGATTGAGCAGCAATAATACCAACTGCCTCACCTGTATTGACTAGATGACCTCTTGCTAAATCTCTTCCATAGCATTTTGCGCAAAGCCCATATCTTGTTTCACACGAAATAGGAGAACGAACAAGTATCTGATCAACACCAAGCTTTTCTAATCGTTCAACCCATTCTTCGTCTAGTAGCGTACCAGCTGTCACAATAGGTTCTTTATTATTTGGTAAGAACACATCCAGTGCGACTACTCGCCCCAAAACTCTTTCGTGTAGTTGTTCAACAATGTCTCCACCTTCAATAAGTGGCTGCATTAGGACACCGTTTTCTGTACCGCAATCTAGCTCAGTAATAACCACATCTTGGGCGACATCGACCAATCGACGGGTGAGGTATCCAGAGTTTGCTGTCTTTAACGCTGTATCAGCCAACCCTTTCCGAGCACCGTGGGTAGAAATAAAGTATTGGAAAACATTAAGACCTTCACGAAAATTAGCCGTGATTGGTGTTTCGATGATCGAACCATCCGGAGCAGACATCAGTCCCCTCATACCAGCTAGCTGACGGATCTGCGCTGCGGAACCCCGTGCGCCTGAGTCAGCCATCATAAAGATTGGGTTGAACGAATCTTGTTTTACCGTTTTACCATCTTTATCTACTATTTCTTCGGTAGCAATGTTAGCCATCATCGATTTGGCAACCATTTCACTGGTACGTGACCAGATATCAATGACCTTATTATAACGTTCCCCGTTAGTTACCAAGCCCGACCGGAATTGAGATTCGATTTCTCGTACTTCATTGTCAGCTTGTACAATAATCGCGGCTTTATCATGAGGAATTTCCATGTCTTCAATACCAATCGAAGCTCCGGCACGTGTCGCGTACTTAAACCCTGTATACATGAGGTGATCTGCAAAAATCACCGTTTCCTTTAACCCATAGGTCCGGTAACAGTTATCAAGTACTTTAGATATAGTCTTCTTGGTCATTGCGCGGTTGATTTGGGAGAAGCTCATCTCTTTTGGCAATATTTGCGATAAAATTGCTCGTCCTACTGTCGTTTCAACCAACTCGTGCTTTGAAGAACTGCTTTCCATGCGAATTTTAATCTTTGCATGAATATCTATATATCCTGCTTCATACCAGTTAATCGCTTCTTGTGTGGTCTGGTATATCCGGCCCTCTCCCCTGACGTTTAATCTTTCGCGGGTGAGATAATAAAGACCAAGAACCACGTCCTGGCTTGGTACAATAATTGGTTCACCACTTGCCGGAGATAGGATGTTGTTCGTTGACATCATCAATGATCGTGCTTCAAGCTGCGCTTCTATTGTTAGTGGTATATGAACCGCCATTTGATCCCCGTCAAAGTCGGCGTTGTAGGCAGTACATACTAAGGGATGTAATTGAATCGCTTTCCCCTCTATCAGCACTGGTTCAAATGCTTGAATACCTAAGCGGTGAAGTGTTGGCGCGCGGTTCAGAAGCACAGGATGCTCTCGAATAACCTCTTCCAAGACGTCCCACACAACAGGTTCTTCTCGATCAACCATTTTTTTTGCGGCTTTGATCGTTGTAGCCAATCCCCGAAACTCAAGTTTACTAAAAATATATGGCTTGAATAGTTCCAGTGCCATCTTCTTAGGTAACCCGCATTGGTGTAATCGAAGCGTAGGTCCAACCACGATTACAGACCGGCCGGAGTAATCTACGCGCTTACCAAGCAGATTTTGGCGAAATCGTCCTTGCTTACCTTTGATCATATCAGCAAGTGATTTCAGTGGTCTTTTGTTAGTCCCAGTGATTGCACGGCCTCTGCGACCATTGTCAAGCAGTGCATCGACTGATTCTTGCAACATGCGTTTTTCATTTCTGACAATAATATCCGGCGCATTTAAATCTAAGAGTCTCTTTAGACGATTATTTCGGTTAATGACTCGTCGATACAAATCGTTTAAATCTGATGTCGCAAATCTACCACCATCAAGCGGAACCAATGGCCTTAAATCTGGAGGTAAGACCGGCAAAACATTCATTATCATCCACTCTGGTTTGTTACCAGAATCATAAAATGCTTCTAGCAACTTAAGTCGTTTGGTGATTTTTTTAATCTTGGTTTCAGAGTTTGTTGTTGGTAACTCTTCTCGAAGCGACTTGATTTCATGTTCTAGATCAATTTGTTTTAACAAGTCACGTATCGCCTCTGCTCCCATCCGGGCATCAAAATCATCTCCATATTGCTCCATTGCATCAAGATAAACTTCGTCATTAAGTAATTGCCCGCGTTCAAGCTCGGTCATCCCAGGATCAACCACAACAAACGCTTCAAAGTATAAAACACGTTCAATATCGCGCAAAGTCATGTCTAATAACAGGCCAATCCGAGATGGAAGAGATTTAAGAAACCAGATGTGAGCGACAGGGCTTGCTAGCTCAATGTGGCCCATGCGCTCTCGTCTAACTTTTGCTAGTGCGAGTTCTACACCACATTTTTCGCATATAACGCCCCGGTGTTTTAACCGTTTGTATTTTCCACATAAACATTCATAGTCTTTTACTGGGCCAAATGTTTTTGCACAAAACAAACCATCTCTTTCTGGTTTAAAGGTTCGGTAATTGATGGTTTCTGGCTTTTTGACCTCGCCATAGGACCATGATCTAATTAATTCCGGTGAAGCCAAACCTATTTTAATGGCATCAAATTCTTCATTATGACCTTGTTGTTTAAGCATGCCGAGCAGATCACTCATAACCGGTGGTTTCATAATATTATCGTTACCTACATTGCGCACTATAGCCACTCTAACGCCTCCAAAATGGTCAAATTAATCATGGTTCAATTCAATATCGATACCCAAAGCTCTAATTTCTTTTAGCAATACATTAAAAGATTCTGGCATACCGGGGTCCATACGATGATCACCATCGACGATATTTTTATAAATCTTTGTGCGTCCGCCGACGTCGTCCGATTTAACGGTTAACATTTCTTGCAGCGTATATGCTGCACCATATGCCTCTAGTGCCCAAACCTCCATTTCACCAAAGCGTTGTCCACCAAACTGAGCTTTACCACCGAGTGGTTGCTGAGTAACCAAGCTATAAGATCCGGTTGAACGTGCATGCATTTTATCATCAACTAAGTGATTTAGTTTTAGCATGTACATATAACCAACGGTTACTGGGTTATCAAATTTCATGCCGGTTCTTCCATCAATCAGCGTTGTTTTCCCATCCAGTGGTAAGTTGGCTAACTGCAGCATTGATTTGATTTCTGCCTCACTTGCCCCATCAAAAACAGGTGTTGCCATCGGCACACCGTTTCGTAGGTTATTTGCCAGTTCCTTGGTTTCGTCTTCGTTTAAAGCATCCAAGTCTACCCGTTTGGTTTGATCATGATTGTATATTTTATGTAGAAAAGTCTTCACATCGTTCATGGATGACTGCTTATCTAGCATTTCACCAATTCTTTGACCTAATCCTTTTGCAGCAAGACCTAAATGGGTTTCTAAGACCTGTCCAATATTCATACGTGAAGGAACACCCAATGGATTTAAAACGATATCGACTGGGGTGCCATCTTCCATATACGGCATATCTTCTACGGGAACCACGATTGAGATAACCCCTTTATTTCCATGTCTTCCTGCCATCTTGTCGCCAGGCTGTACTCTACGCTTTACCGCAAGATACACTTTTACTATTTTCAATACCCCTGGTGCCAAGTCGTCGCCTTGAACAATTTTTTTCCGACTATCGTTGAAGCGTTTGTCGATCTCTTTGGATAGTGATTCTAATTGCTTAGATGATTGCTCCAGTTGTTGACTGGTTTCTTCATTTTCCAAACGAATATCAAACCATTTTTGGCGGTCTATTTTAGATAGATAAGCCTCAGTAATTTTCGTTTTGGGTTTTAAACCACCTGGGCCTCCTGATGCGATTTTATTCAACAACAACGTGTGAACCCGTTGATAAATATCTTCTTCGCGAATTCTGCGCTCATCGACTAAATCTTTACGAACTCGTGCAAGGTGTTCTTCTTCAATTGTTTTTGCTCTGGCATCTTTTTCTAATCCATCTCGAGTAAAGACTTGAACATCAATAACAGTTCCGCTCATCCCTGATGGAACACGCAGAGAAGAATCTTTAACATCAGAAGCTTTTTCACCAAAAATCGCCCGCAATAGCTTTTCCTCTGGTGTTAATTGTGTTTCTCCTTTTGGTGTAACTTTACCAACCAAAATATCACCCGCTTGAACCTCGGCACCAATATAAACAACGCCAGACTCATCTAGACTTGCTAACGCTGATTC
This sequence comes from Legionellales bacterium, assembly GCA_027449905.1. Taxonomy (GTDB): domain Bacteria; phylum Pseudomonadota; class Gammaproteobacteria; order Legionellales; family Legionellaceae; genus DAIDKT01. Next base: position 6,687 of record DAIDKT010000061.1, on the reverse strand, counting down.
TGAGACGCTGGGTATATCGGCTGTAATTTCTTCAGTGCCCAGTTTCGTATCTCGAGCTATACAGGTAAGTTCTTCAATGTGGATCGTGGTGAATCGGTCATCTTCAACAATTCGTTTTGAAATAAGAATCGAATCTTCAAAGTTGTATCCATTCCAAGGCATAAAAGCCACCAGAAGATTTTGCCCAAGTGCTAACTCACCTAAATCTGTACAGGGTCCATCTGCTAAAATATCTCCCTTTGCAATGCGATCACCTTTAGCAACAATGGGGGTTTGATTAATGCAAGTATCCTGGTTTGAGCGGAAGTATTTGGTCAGATTATAAATATCAACACCCGTTTCTCCTGCAGTGGTTTCCGCGTCATTCGCTCTAACAACAATACGAGATGCATCAACCAGATCAATGATGCCGCCTCGTTTGGCAACCACAGACACGCCAGAGTCCGACGCAACTGTTCTCTCCATTCCTGTACCAACCAGCGGTTTCTCAGCACGCAAAGTTGGAACAGCTTGACGTTGCATGTTCGACCCCATCAGCGCGCGGTTCGCATCATCATGCTCTAGGAAAGGAATCAATGATGCAGCTACTGACACAATTTGTTTAGGTGAAACATCCATATAGTTTATTTTGTCTGGCGTGGTTAATGAAAATTCATTTTCATGTCGACATGGAACCAAGTCTGCTGTGATATGACCTTTGCTATCGATGGCTACATTCGATTGCGCTATATATTGGTCCACCTCTTCAATTGCAGAGAGATATTCTATTTCGTCTGTTACCCTACCATCTACCACTTTTCTACATGGGGTTTCAATAAATCCGTACTCGTTTGTTCTGGCATAGACAGATAATGAATTAATAAGACCGATGTTGGGACCCTCTGGTGTTTCAATTGGACACACGCGTCCGTAGTGAGTCGTGTGAACGTCTCTCACTTCAAATCCGGCTCTCTCGCGGGTCAACCCGCCTGGTCCAAGCGCTGAAACACGGCGTTTGTGAGTAACACCTGACAAAGGATTTACTTGGTCCATGAACTGGGACAACTGACTTGAACCAAAAAATTCCTTGATCGCCGCAGAAACAGGTTTGGCATTGATGAGATCTTGTGGCATTAAATTGTCGGACTCAGCTAAACTCAAACGTTCTTTGACTGCTCTCTCGACACGAACAAGACCAACTCTAAATTGATTTTCTGTCATTTCACCTACACTACGTACACGGCGATTGCCTAGGTGATCTATATCATCAACCATCCCGAATCCGTTGCGTATACTAATAAGTGTTTTAATGACAGCCAAAATATCTTCTTTGGCTAACGTGCCAGGACCATCGTCTGTTTTGCGGCCAACGCGACGGTTAAACTTCATTCGACCAACTGCAGAGAGATCATATCTTTCTTCGGAGAAAAACAGATTTTTAAACAAGGCTTCTGCAGCTTCTTTTGTTGGTGGTTCACCTGGACGCATCATGCGATATATTTCAACAAGCGCTTCTAATTGCGATGCGGTCGGATCTATCCGAATGGTATCTGAAATGTAAGAACCATGATCCAAATCATTGGTATAAATCAGATCGAAGGAATGAACGCCTGTTTCAGCTAATTTGTCTAGTAAGTCCGCGGTTAGTTCATCATTTGCCAAGGCTATCAGCTCTCCTGTTAAGGTATCAACAATGTTCTTAGATAAAACCTTACCAATCAAATAATCACGAGGAACGATGAGATCCTTCATCTCACTTTTTTCCATCAATTTAATATGACGGGCTGTGATACGTCGGCCTTGCTCTACAATTATTTCACCTGTTTCTGGAACGATAATATCAAACGAAGCTATTTCACCGCGCAAACGGGCGGGGATTAGATCGATATGAAACTCGCCTTTTTTATAATGACAGGGCGTGTTTTCAAAAAATTCGGCTAAAATTGACTCGGTATCATAACCAAGCGAACGCAACAAAATGCTAACAGGCAATTTGCGGCGTCTATCTATCCGAACGAAAACACAATCCTTGGGATCGAATTCAAAATCTAACCAAGAGCCACGGTAGGGAATAATCCGCGCTGAATAGAGTAGTTTTCCTGATGAGTGGGTCTTGCCTCGGTCATGTTCAAAAATAACACCTGGTGAGCGGTGCAGCTGAGAAACAACAACACGTTCGGTTCCATTTACAACAAATGTTCCAACATCGGTCATCAAGGGTATTTCGCCCATAAAAACGTCTTGTTCGCGAATATCTTTAATTGGTTTTGGCTCGCCTGCCGCGTCTTTGTCAAGGACGACCAGTCTAATTTTAACTCGCAGAGGGGCCGAGTAAGTTAAACCTCGGAGTTTACACTCTCGGACATCAAAACCCGGTTCACCTAAACTGTAACTGACATACTCTAATCTTGCATTTCCTGAGAAACTTTTAATGGGAAACACGGATGAAAATGCTGAGTGTAGTCCATTTTGTTGGTTTTTGTGTTTGGGATCAGTTTGTAAAAAATCACTGTAAGATTTAAGCTGAATTTCAAGTAGATTTGGAATCTCCATTTTATCAATTTGCTTACCAAAGCTCTTGCGGAAACGTTTTTTCTCAGCATGGGAATATTGAGGGTTAGCAACTGCTTTGGCCATGGTAGTTCCTCACTTAAAATGATTAGTTGGGGCTTAAAACAAATATACCCAGACGTGATCTCACGGCCGGGTAGCTAGAAACGGGACCTCCAGCTGATCAACTGGTGGCCGTTTCTACATATCGCACAAGATTATTTTACGTCAACTGCGCCGCCAGCTTCTTCAAGCTGTTTCTTGATTTCTGCAGCTTCAGCTTTGGACACACCTTCCTTAACAGTAGACGGTGCACCTTCAACTAAATCTTTTGCTTCTTTAAGACCTAAGCCTGTGATTGTGCGAATTGCTTTAATCACGTTGACCTTGTTTTCACCGAAGCTGGTTAGCACAACGTCGAACTCTGTCTTTTCTTCCGCTGCAGCGACAGCAGCAGCAGGGGCGGCAACAGCAACTGCTGCTGCGGCGGCTGAAACGTTGAAACGGTCTTCCATTTCTTTGATTAACTCTACTACTTCCATCACGGACATATTTGCAATTGTGTCTAGGATTTCACTTCTTTGTACAGCCATTTCTAGCTCCTAAGTTATATTTATACGTTGACTATCGGTTTTTATTCCTCTTTTGTATCTTTGATTGCCGCAATCGTTCGAACAAGTTTTGCATGTGGTTCAGCAAGTGTTCTTACGAACTTCTCAATTGGAGCTTTCATAACATACATAAGTTTTGCAAGCGCTTCGTCTCGCGTTGGTAAGCTGGCAACAAAATCAAGATGATTTGCGGCATACATTTGCCCACCAACTGATAAAGCCTTTACTTCAAGCTTTTCATATGTCTTAGCAAAATCCTTGAGTAATCGAGCTGCATCACTCGGTGCTTCTGTCGATAATGCTACAAACAAAGGACCAACTAAGTGGTCACTCAAGCAAGCGAAATCAGTTTTTTCAAAAGCCCTGCGTGCCAAGTTATTTGGAACGACTCGCAAGTACACGTTTGCTTTTCGTGCTTCTGCGCGCAATTGGGTCATTTGATTCACTGTTAAACCGCGATAGTCAGCAACGACTGCGGAAACAGCCTTTGAAGCAACAACCGTTACTTCTTCAACAACGGCTTTTTTTGCAGCTAAAGTTAACGTCACGTTACTGACCTCCTAAGTTGTTCAAACCCCGAAGGATTTGACAGTTATGGTGGCCGTCTCGATTAATACCAAGCTTACTCAGTATTCAGGAGGCGGTTCACCGTCTGCGTAGGGTGGCGGATTCCAAGACAACATCAGATGCCATGAATTCCTATGGCTTTAAGTAACACACTCAAGGCCACCATATTAAGCTTTCGCGCCTACGGTCTTCGACGGCAATAAACCTTAGAGTCTATGCCGTGAAAAAGGTAATTTCAAAAAGGTTAAATAGTTTACATTACAATCGATGATGGGTCAATAGCCAATCCAGGGCCCATCGTTGATGACAACGTAATTTTCTTGATGTATACACCTTTAGCTGAAGCTGGTTTGACTTTTTTCAAGTCGTTAATCAGGGCATTGATGTTCTCGATCAAATCTGTTGATTCAAAACTAAGCTTACCAACCGGGCAATGAACAATCCCATTCTTATCTGTTCTATATCGAACCTGTCCTGATTTCACATCTTTAACAGCAGCTTCTACGTTCATCGTCACTGTCCCAACTTTGGGATTAGGCATTAAGCCTCTGGGTCCAAGAATTTGTCCAAGCTGACCGACAACTCGCATTGCATCAGGTGTCGCGATAACGACATCAAAGTTCATCTCTCCTGCCTTGATTTGTTCAGCAAGATCTTCAAAGCCAACCAGATCTGCACCTGCTTTTTGTGCCTTAATCGCATTGTCACCCTGAGCAAAAACGGCAACTCTGACAACTTTTCCTGTTCCCTTGGGCAGGTTAGTCGACAGCCGCAAAGCTTGATCAGATTTTCGTGGGTCCACACCTAAATTAACTGCAATGTCCACACTCTCATTGAATTTTTTACTAGCAAAATCTTTCAACAGCTTAATGGCTTCATCTATTTTGTAGGTCTGATTTACTTTTAGTTTTTTGTTAATGTCTGAACTTTTTTTCGTTAACTTTGTCATAGTAGTGCCCCTTAATCTAAATCTTCGACTTCGATACCCATACTACGCGCTGTTCCTGCAATAGTACGAACGGCGGCATCTAAACTTGCAGCTGTCAAGTCAGGTTCTTTCAACTTGGCAATTTCTTCTAATTGTGCACGACGAAGTGTTGCAACTTTCTTAGTATTGGGAGTAGCACTACCGCTCTGAAGACCCGCCGCTTTCTTCAGTAGTACTGAAGCGGGTGGGGTTTTAATAATAAATGTAAAACTACGATCACTGTATACTGTGATGATGACAGGAGTCGGCAAGCCTGGTTCCAAGTGCTGGGTTGCAGCATTAAATGCTTTGCAAAACTCCATTATATTAACCCCACGCTGCCCCAGTGCAGGGCCAACTGGGGGGCTTGGATTCGCCTTCCCTGCTTGGATTTGTAACTTAATATATGCTTCTACTTTTTTAGCCATTTCGACTCCTTTTTGGGTATAACGCTGGCACTCTCATGTCAGCTCCCCTGTTTTAACAACGGATACAGTACGAATCGTATTTTGACTTACATCAAGTCAAGCTCGACTGTTTCCGGCTTTTTGGTATCAATAACCACCAATATCATGGATAGTTTGTTTTTTGTTATCTGCTCGTTGAGATGTACAGCCGCAAATTGATTGACAATTATCTCAGAAGAATCAGGTTTTTTCAACCTGTCCAAACTCTAACTCAACTGGGGTAGATCGCCCGAAAATTAAAACAGCCACACGGAGTCGATTTTTCTCATAATTAACTTCTTCTACAACCCCGTTAAAATCAACAAACGGTCCTTCTTTGACCCTGACCACTTCGCCTGGCTCAAACAGTATTTTAGGTCTGGGCTTACTAACACCTTCTTCAACTCGTTGCATAATCGCAAACGCCTCTTTATCGGATATAGGCGTTGGTGTATGACTGGTTCCCCCAATAAACCCCAACACGCGGGGAATTGCACGGACCATATGCCAGGTTTCATCATTCATTACCATGTTGACAAGCACGTACCCAGGGAAAAATTTTCTCGTACTTTTTCTTTTTTGACCCGCACGCATCTCAACGACATCTTCTGATGGTACAACAACCTCACCTATCTTATCGGCTAAGTGATGGTACTCGGCTCGAGATTTAATTTCTCTCATGACGAACCCTTCATACCCTGAATACGCATGAACCACATACCACTGCTTTGATTTTTGTTCTTCCACCGTTCGCTCAACCTAATTGCGTTATTTTACCGATAGCCCACATCATACCTGAATCTATCCCCCACAAAATAAAGCCTGTAACCGTAACCATGAGCATTACGATAAAAGTAGTCTGCGTCGTCTCCTGTCGATTAGGCCAAACAACTTTTTCCAACTCAATTTTCGCTTCTTTTGCAAACAGAAATACTTGTTTGCCTTTTTCAGTGAAATATGCGAACAACAACGACAACACAAGCCAACTTAACCACACTATAGCCAGCACAGGTGCAGGCGGTGTAAAATAGTAAGTTCCTGTAAAGGCGGCAACGGTTATGACCAGAACTGCAGCCCAACCAATGACATCCAAAAATTTATTTTTTGCGTTCTGCATATGTCTCTTTTATCGAATAGTTGGCAGGCCAGGAGGGAATCGAACCCCCAACCTGCGGTTTTGGAGACCGCCACTCTGCCAATTGAGCTACTGGCCTGTATTTGTGCTGCCTCACCTAACATGATGAAAGCAGCAACAGTGAATCATCACTCGATGATCTTTGCAACCACACCGGCGCCAACTGTGCGCCCACCTTCTCGTATAGCAAATCGCAGACCTTCATCCATCGCAATCGGTGCATGTAGATTTACAATTAACTTTACGTTGTCTCCAGGCATCACCATCTCTACCCCAGATGGTAAATCGCAGGTTCCTGTTACGTCTGTCGTTCTAAAGTAGAACTGTGGTCTGTATCCATTGAAAAATGGCGTATGTCGCCCACCTTCGTCTTTAGATAACACGTATACTTCTGCTTCAAACTTAGTATGCGGTTTGATTGAGCCAGGCTTT
>DAIDKT010000060.1 GCA_027449905.1 Legionellales bacterium | reverse complement strand
ATCTCTTAAAGAATTGTGTAGATAGTGGTCAATTTCTTGCATATTTAGCCCCTTGTTTAAGCAGGCTAATTTGATCATGACGCGATCTTTATTTCAACCACTAATTCGTGGGGATACATCAGTTCGAGACGCGTGCTACGCTCGCCCAGGGCGAACGGATTAAGGAAAAATGGCTAAAGTCGAGCAAGTAAAAGTCGTATTTTGCGCATATGAAAATAAAATTTACTCGCCAGCTATGTCATTCTGGACGCAGTGAAGGATCTCAAATGGACTTGGTTTGAGCGAAATTCAGGAGATCATTCACTGCGTTTAGGATAACGTGGGATCAATTTATATGTTCTATGTGTTGACGTAACTTTTTCATTGCATTTTTTTCTAACTGTCGGACACGTTCCGCAGATACGCCATATTTTTTAGCCAAATGATGCAATGTCAGCGACTTGTCTTCAGTCAACCAGCGGTGTTGCAAAATGTCTCGGCTTCTCTCATCTAAGCAGGCTAAAGCTGTGTGTAAACGCTCACATTCATCCGCACTTGTATCTGTTTGTTCAAATATATGAGCGGGGTTGGTGCTGTTATCATGCAAATACTCAGCCGGAATTGCTCGGCTAGGCCGATCATCATCATCTGCTGATGTCATGTCATAGGATTCATCCATTGCATTTAAGCGCCTTTCCATTTCCCATACATCTTCACGCTTAACACCTAGAGTTTCAGCTATTTCACTGACTTCTTGGGTGCTAGACCAGCCTAAACGCTTCTTCATATGGCGCAAATTAAAAAATAACTTTCGTTGCGCTTTGGTGGTCGCGATCTTCACGATGCGCCAATTTTGAATAACAAACTCATGAATTTCTGATTTAATCCAATGTACCGCAAAAGAAACTAAACGGACACCCATCGTCGGTTTGAAGCGCTTCACCGCTTTCATCAAACCAACATTACCCTCTTGAATTAAATCACTCAATGGCAAACCATAGCCAAGATAACCACGGGCAACACGGACGACATAACGCAGGTGAGACAAAACAAGCATCCGGGCTGCTTCTAAATCCCCCTGCTCCTGAACTTGCTCAGCAAAAGTATATTCTTCTTCGGCACTCAGTAAAGGAATTTGATTAACTCGTTGAATATACGCTTCTAAACTGCCAACAGGCAAGTTCATAGCTGCTAATTGCGACTTGTTATTCATTGACACTCTCCATCACGCTTCAATAAAAATCGGTGTTCTGTAAGAAAATAGCATTTGGCCTAACTTAAAATAAGAGCCAGCTTACCATCTACATACAAAGAGGACCACTCATGAATTTCAATGAACCGAATCTAGCACAATTATGGTTTTTTGACAACTGGTTCGATATAAAAAAAATCGAGGGGCACAGAGAGTTCGTTAGCTCAACATTTTAACTGTTTTACCCGCTGAATGACCGACAATCGTGCGGAAATCCATCCCATAAAAATGGAGCAGGAGATCAATAAACTGGTTTGAAAAAACGAGAGACTTGATAATGTAAAACTCAACTCGTAGATTGAAAACAATTTATTCACATGAGTACCCAAACTATAGATAAATAAATGAACACAAAGAGTGGCAATCGAAGCAGCAATCAACCCGTACCAGATACCTAAATATAAAAACGGTCGCATAATATAAGCGTCTCCGGCTCCAACTAATTGCAAAATCTCGATTTCCTGCTGATATTCTTGAATAATTAAACGTAATGTATTACCAATAATTAAAACCACCGATAGCAACAAGAAAACAACCAAAGTCTGGGCGAGTTTGGTAATAAAGATAAAAAAACCGAATAACCGGTTAACCCACTCCATATCTAGTTTTGCTTGCTCAATATGCGGATAGTTCTGCAATGTTTGAAATAATACTTGGATTTTTTCTACCGAATCTATCGTGCTTGCGGGCACGATATCAATCACCGCGGGCAAAGGATTCTCTGATAAATATTGCATCACATCCTGCATGCCTTCTTGCATTTGTAAAGTCGCAAGGCCTTGCTCAGGGCTTTTCAAGTCAGCTTCACCAACACCCGGGGTTGCTTGAATACGAGCCAGCAAACTGGATTGTTCTTGTGCAGAAACCGATTTATCTAAATATAACGAAATGTGTTCGCTTCGTTTCCAGTTCGTCATTATTTTATCAATATTGTCAGTCAAAATCCAAGACAAAGCAGACAAAACCAAGGTCATGACCAATACCACAATGGTCATCAATGTTGAAAAACGACCTTTTGATAAGAATATCAAACTTTGTCGTAAAGCTTGTTTATGAAAATTAAACTTTGCTCGCACATTCATGAAGAAATTCGCCCTTGTTTCAGTACAACAATACGGTGCTTTGTTTTTGCGATTAATGCCAAATCATGGGTTGCAATAATAACCGAAACGCCCGCCTGATTCAGATCTGAAAAAAGCGATATGATTTCCGTGGCGATCCTTGAATCAAGATTTCCTGTAGGCTCATCAGCCAATAGCAAGGATGGTTTATGAACAATTGAACGAGCAATGCCAACGCGCTGCTGTTCACCACCGGATAAATGAATGGGTAACATTTGTATCTTTGACAATAAACCAACCATATCAAGCGCTGCGTTCACACGTTTAACGATGATATGGGGCGATTCCCCCTGAATTTTCAAGGGTAAAGCCACATTGGCAAAGATACTCTGACTTTGTAGTAACATCGGTGATTGAAACGTAATCCCCAAACCTGCACGATATTTGGCAATATCTCTACGTTTTAATTGGTTAAGTGATTGGCCATGGACAATAATATCACCACTAGAGGGGCGTTCTAACATAGCCAATAGTTCTAGCATGGTGCTTTTGCCAGCACCGGAGTGCCCAGTCAAAAAGGTCATTTCACCTTTTTCCATTGTAAAGTTGACTTGTTTTAAAGCCTCAAAACCACTTGGGTATTTTTTGCTCACCTGATTGAATGTAATCATATTTTGCGATTTCATAAAATAGCATCTATAAATTGTGACGGGTCGAAGGGTCTTAAATCATCAATTCCTTCCCCTATGCCTATATAACGAAAGGGTATCTTTAATTCATGCGCAATTGCAAATAGAATACCGCCCTTTGCCGTTCCATCTAGTTTTGTCATCGTAAGACCTGTCACACCAACCGCACTATTAAATTGTCGGGCTTGACTTAATGCATTTTGACCAATAGAAGCATCTAAAACTAACATAATTTCATGTGGAGCAGTAGAGTCTATTTTCTGCAAAACACGTTTTACTTTTTTTAACTCCTCCATCAGGTTATGTTGTGTGTGCAAACGACCCGCTGTATCAGCAATCAAGACATCCATATTCCGTCCCCTGGCTGCCTGATATGCGTCATAGATCACGGATGCGCTGTCTGCACCTGTGTGTTGCGCAATGACAGGAATTTGATTGCGTTCACCCCACACTTGGAGTTGCTCCACCGCGGCGGCACGAAAAGTATCTCCCGCAGCTAGCATGACTTTTTTACCTTGTTGCTGATACTGCTTTGCTAATTTTCCAATTGTTGTGGTTTTACCAGAGCCATTGACGCCTATCATTAAAATAACAAAAGGGAGATGCGGAGCCGCGGTTAACGGCGATGATTTCGCATCAGCTGTCAACACATCTTGTAGACACCGTTTTAACTCAGAAAAAACTGCATCCCCATCAGCTAATTGTTGACGTTTTAAATCGTCTGTTAACGTTTTCAAAACATGCGTTGTCATTTCAAAACCCAAGTCTGCTGATATCAACAGTGTCTCTAATTCTTCTAATAAAGCGGCATCAATTTCTTTCTTGCCTAACAACAAGCGCGCGATCCCTTCGCCAAATTGATGGCGGGTCTTGGTCAAACCTCGTTTAAAACGTGCAAACATACTTTCGTGCACATCAATGGGATTGTTTTCGATGACGGAAACATCTTCCGCTTGCTCATCTAGCACTGCATTGTTCAGTTTCCCAAGTTTGTTTTGATTTTTTTTTAACCATTTTATCATTATTTAGACTATACAAAGATGGATGAATCTGGCATTATAACATTTTATCACATAAATTTGCTCTTCATTTTGAAACAGTCCTTGCGTATTATTGGAGGCCAATATAGAGGGAAAAAATTATTTTTTCCCGACATTCCTGGCCTGCGCCCAACACCGGATCGAATTAGAGAAACTCTTTTTAATTGGCTGATGCATGATATCCACCAAGCGCGCTGTTTAGATGCATTTGCTGGCAGTGGTGCTCTCGGGTTTGAAGCCTTCTCTCGTGGCGCCGGCGAGGTCATCTTCATAGAAAAAGATTTAACCGCTTATCTGAACTTAAAAAAGATCAGCGGTTCATTTGAATCCAGTAAACTGACCGTCATTCATCAAGATGCAGTCCAATATATCTCACAACAAACCAAGCTTGCCATGGGTCGCTTTGACATCATCTTCATGGATCCCCCCTTTGCTCACCCATTTCTTTTGAATAGTATTCACTTGTTGAGTACCACACACATGATAGCAACCGGCGGTTTGCTTTACATTGAATCGCAAAATGAGGTCATGTTAGATTTAAATGATTGGGTATGCCTGAAATCAAAGAGATCTGGCCAAATCCATTACGGATTATATCGCAAGAAATGAGATCATAAAAAACCAGTTGACAAGGCGAACGGCTCCTGTTTCAATCTCTATAATAACCGACCATTAAGCATAGTATAAAAAATGAATAATAAGCTTACCATGCTTCTCCTAGTTTCTTTGTTGATGTCAGGGTGTGCAAGCACAACCTATAAAAAACCTCCTTTCAATACCCCAAGTGATGATGCAACAATCAAACTTGCTGAAGCAGCAAATTCCGTAAGTGATTCTATGTTAATGATGGCAAAGACAGAAAAGGTCTTAACCCCGCCACATCAGGACAATGTGTTAACCATTCCAAACTCGGTGGGTATGCAAACGCATGCATCCATTGACTGGTCTGGGCCAATAGAAGAGGTAACAGAAAGAATCTCCAAAGCCGCGCATTACCGTATCCGGGTATTAGGTCAATCTCCCGCCATTCCCATTTTAGTCAGCTTAGACTTAAAAGATCAAAGTCTAGGTGAAATTCTCAGAAACATTGATTACCAAGCGGGACATAAAGCTTTTATTCATGTTTATCCTAATACACATGTTGTAGAATTACGCTATGCTAATACATATTCGTAAAGCCTATATCATAGGAGCGATACTACTCGTATCCTGTTCATCAGCCGGCATACAATCATCACAAGTCGGTAATACCCAAACGCTAGCTGGTTTAAAAGCCATGGCCAACGTTACGAAAAAAAGCAGTCCGCGTAATTCAAAAAAAACCAGTAAAATTCGTGAGATGGCTATCAAAGAAACGGCCCTAAGCCTAGGCGCTCAATCAGGTTTGGCGATGCGATCAAAACAAATTGATGATCAGTTGGTTCAACAAACCCGCAACCTAGATGCTATCTTTGATTTTAACGCTCTCATACTGGAACACAATGTTCTACCTCCTGTATTACTTGAGGGACGTAACACATTGAATTTGGCTGATACACAAACCATTCGTATTTCGAATCGCACATATAAAGTGGCGAAACAAGCTCATTTTGTAACGACGCCCCCACAATGGCGCCAATATTTATGGATGGATTTCTCTCAACCAGAACCACCCCACCCTAGTCTTTTACCCACAACGAAAGAAGAGCGCGAAATTTGGTCTGCTTTCATCGAGAAAGGCTGGCAAAATGGTGTCGATCAAGCCAATACAATTCTTGAAGAAAGCATCGCTCGCATCAAAGAAGATTTTGTTGGAATGATTTTATATCGTAAGTTATTGGCGATGAACATGGTTTCTCCGCCTTATGTTTCAAATACTGACTTGGGTGTGACTGGAGATGGAGATGAAATTCATATCGATGATAAAGTATTACGGATCACAGCATTACCCGCCCTGAACACCAACAGTGATCAGTGGCGAGCCGCCGTTGCGAAAGATGAAAATGCCATTAGCCAATTCGATTCGATGGAAAAAAGAGTAGAATCAGCCCGAATTAAGATATCCAATAAAACGTGGCATCCGATTATCGAACCCATTCCTTAATCCTCAGTCATGCCGCAATATATGTAATTCCCCAGGTTGTGGATAACGATTGGCTTTATTAATCCATGATAAACCAACGTCATCCTCAATGTAGTTGATCTTCTGAAGTAAGCTCAAATCCAATCAATTTGAGCTCCTTCACTATATTTAAGATGACGTACCTGGTGAGTAACCTTTAAATTATTAATTGTAAAAATATTGAGCTATAATATGAATCATATCAATTTAATGCCAGATGAACCTACCCGTTTCAATCCGCTCTTTATGGATAAGATGCTCGAACATGCTCAGCGATTAGATGCATCTGATATTACGCTACAAACCGGATCTCCCATCATGATTGAGGTGTATGGGAGTCTTATTAAGGTTACTACTCGGCCTTTATCCAATACGGAAATGGGTGATCTGATTAATAATATCTATGGTCCCAATGCAACAACGCAGCTACTGTCGGGCAAAGACATCGACACGCATTATGAATTTCGACCCAACCGTGGCATACGTTTTCGATATAGGGTAAATGCAACTGCTTGTTTAGTAGACGGCCATGATGGTATTCAAATTACACTGCGAACCATTCCAACAACCCCACCAAAACTAGAAACCATGGGATTGCCTGAAAATATTCTAAAAGCGCTGGCTCCACAAGAAGGCATCGTCTTTATTACCGGGGCCACTGGCTCAGGAAAATCAACTTTATTGGCCTCAATTATTCGTGATCTAATTGAAAATGAAGAGTCAAATCGAAAGGTATTAACCTATGAATCACCAATTGAGTTTGTTTTTGACGAAATTGAAACCGTTTCATCAATAGTCAGCCAATCTGAAATTCCGAGGCACCTTCCTTCTTTTGCCGAGGGTGTGAGAAACGCATTAAGACGAAAACCAAGACTCATCATGGTAGGCGAGTGCCGCGATCCCGAAACCATCAGCGCAGCGCTCGAAGCAGCGCTAACCGGTCACCCGGTTTATACGACCCTCCACACATCTGGGGTAGCTGAAACAATGCGTCGTTTGGTGACATCATTTGCTGGCGAAGAACGCCTAGGACGAACAATTGACATACTCGAAACAATTCGTCTATGTATATGGCAAAAACTAGTGCCAACAGTGGATGGCAAACGGGTTGCATTGCGAGAGTATCTGGTTTTTGATGAACAGGCTCGAGATATCCTATTAGACAGTGACCCCAATGAGATCACCACCACAACCCGCAAATTAGTTAGACAACGAGGCCAGTTAATGACTTTGGATGCAAAAGAAAAATTAAATCAAGGCATCATCAGTGATAGGATATATAAGTTAATTATCGCTGGAACCAAACAAGACAATCAAGTTGAATAATCCTAAAAAGCCGACAGGACTTACGCAAAACTCTGCAAGGGGAGTTAGAAAATTAGGGCGTGTTGACAATTCAGATCTCTCAATCGCTTAGGTAGCACTCGCACTACCACCTGTCGTGCCTTTATTGGCTCCAACCGCTGCAGACTCAACAAGACCCATAACACTACCACCAACCTTCATGCTGGACTTACCTGTGGCTTCCCCGGCTTCTTTTGTTTGGCCCTTCGCATCTTCAGCCCACTGCGCTGTATCTTGTCCATAGCTTTCACCTTGTGAACCGATCCAACGTAATATTTTATCCGGTACACCAGAAATTAATGTAAATGATTTTTGAACAACAGTTGCGTACAAACTGGTATAAGTTACCAAGCAGAAGAAAGATGCATAAATAGCCGTCCAGTTATAATAAGGTGAAGCCATAGTTGAGCCAGTTTCGCCAAGGTTGTTACCAAGATTTGAAAAAGTTTGACCCGCGCTATTCGCCGAAGGTAGCAGAAAACCCATCACATTGCTAAATCCACTATTTAATATAAAGACCGTCACATAACTCAAAGAAATAGCGGCAACATAGCCAATTATCATCATCGATGGTCGCAAAAACACATTCACTAAAATCATGACCGCTTGCTCTGCTTTACCCAGTGCATCATGACCCTCTGGATGGGTGATTCCCAGCGCGATAATCGGCCCTGCTATGGTCGTTTCAATAACCGCCATTAACCAGGCAATTGAACCAAAAGTGAAGATCATATAGGGAACAAAAGGAACATAGTAAGCATCTACAAATCCAACAGATGTCATAATACCGAGCCATGAACATAGAAACGGTAACATCAGCATCACCATAATAAGCCAACCAACCCCACCGATCGCAACAAATATAACAGTAAAGGTAATCAAATTCAGCCAAATTTCCACCGATCCATTGATAAAGGCTGAACCCATATAAGCGAGTGCAATAATTGGATGCACCATGGTTGTTTGCAATTGTTGCACACCATTATCAAAAATAATCATCAAGGCTGAGAGAGGGACATACAGAAAAGCCTGAATAGCCAAACTAAACACGCTAACAATGAAACTGATAAAGATATTTACAATGCTTAAAAACATATCGTTATAAAGAACGCTTTCCAGTGGCCCGAAAAACCCGCCAAACCTTCTTGAAGGAAATTTTAATAAGGTCTGACCAGGTTGGATATTAAAATTCATGTTAAATTGGGGTGTGGTCAAGCCAGGTTGTCCGGGAAGATGAACCATCGCCTCATTAGTAATAAACCCAAATACAGTAGCTGAAAATTTATCTGAGTAGGCAACGGCGCTTGTATCCACATTAACCGCGCTGGTTGTAGAGTTATTGTGTGTTGAGCTGGTTAAACCGAGTGATGATCCATCATACAAATTAGCCAACGTATTAACCGGGCCAGGGTCCCCGTTAAAAAAATTACATATTGTTGAAGTGCAAGCCACACCTGCAGATGGGGCAGTAAATACAAAGGGATACCCATTCTGATTAAAAACATAGGAATCCAAACCAGATGTACTATCCAATGTATTGGATTGAGATGTGACCAATCCATTCATGTAGACTAAATTAAAAAAATACGAACCAGCCATGATCCATCCACTGGCCTGAGCATTAGCTATAAAATTTCTTGCTGTGTTTGCATTACCAGCATTTTGGTAGTCATTAATCAAATTCAAAGGAGCAAGCATAATTCCGTTATAATCGTTTAGGGTGTTTTGTAATTCAAATCCGGTAAAAATCATGGATTGATTTGTTTGGGTAAGATCAGGACCCCAATTTCCACATTCTGAAGAAGGAGACGTGCAATAACTTGCATTAGCCCCTGTCGTTAAAAGAGGAACACCAAACTGATTAAGTGCAATAGGACTAGCATATTCATCGGTGGTGGTTGCCGTGGTGGTAATTTGCGGATCATTTGCTATTATTTGCTCAGCAACCGGTGTCAGATCAGAATACATTTGCTGCACAGCAGTGGGCCTAGCTTGACGCGTTGTATCTATATCACTACAAGATAAGGTGGTACTTGAAGTCAAGTCTGGGTTAAAATCATTCCATTGGATATACCCACACAATCCATTTAAATTGCTGTAGGGGGCCGTTTTAAAATTTGGCATGGGTAACTTGTACGGGGGATTTGATGCGGTTGCAGAATAACTCGTAGAGCATGCCGAAACAAAACCGATGTTTGCAAAATCAACTGCATTCACGGTGCCGATAAAATCAGGTACTTCATTGTTACAAAAATACACCACATCGGCTGAAGTAGAGGAATTCGCTAAATTTGCTTGTGAGCAAGGCCCTGAGTTAATCCCTGGCTGGGAATTAGCAAGATAGGTTGCTCGTTGGTTTTGAAGTAATTGTTTCAAACCAGCCATACAAACCTCTCCGCTTAAAATAGTCCCGGCTCCTTTTGCCAATGCGACCAAGGCGCTATTTTGACTGCTAGTTGTGGTTGAGTTATTACTCATTTGGGCTTGAACAAACACCCCCCCTTCATTGAGGTAGTTGAGTGCGGCATTCCAAATTTTGTCCGCAGCACCTACGCCTTGAACGACAACCCACATCGTAAAAGTTTGCATCAAGCAATAGCCAGAAGCTTTGGGAATTAAAAAGGATAGACCGATGGTCGAGCGAATAGGGATATATATCGAAGACCATTTTTGCCCTAGCATCTGCCCTTCATGTGCTGTATTCATGGTTCCAACAATCAGGGTATACATCACCACAATACCGCCCAACGCCAGAACCGCCGCATTAAAGACAGCGAACATACTCCCCATAATCTGGCTGCCAGTGCCATGCAGAACACCATCAACAACACCAAACAAATTTGAAAGAAATATAACAGAATAATCAGTGCCGGGCGGAGTAAATGAAAGTGAGCTGCTGGTAGATGGAACCGTGGAAGCGCTATCTGCAAAGGCGAGCGCAGGGAGTAGTGTGAACAGATAAAGTAGCAAACGCGCTATCATTCGTTACCGCCCATGAAAGTCCCCTTGAACCATTCCCTGATGGTACATCCCAATTTACGCTGTTTTATTTGAAAATACCAAAAATGATAACGAAAAGCTATAGCGAGCGTAACGAAAATGAGTATAGTCCCCAAAACGACAGCCAACACACCGCCATAGACCAATTGATACATCACATAAACATAAAGCACAAAAGCGAAACAAAGAGACCATCGCGCTAAATTCCTAAGTGCATTTCCTTGTTTTTGAATTTCGTCATCTTTCATTTTCATCTCGGCGATGACCTCTTCAAATGGTTTAATCGGACCTTTGTCTTTGGCCTTGGGTATAAAAAAAAATCGGATAACACCCAAAAAGTAGTTGGTCATAGACTGAGAACGGTCCCAATCGGCCCATTTTTTGAAATTAAAATTTCTAGCAACGAAACTTTTAAATTTGGAGGAATCCCTGGCGTTATCTGAAGCAGTCATCATATATCCTCTAGACATTTCTTTTTCATACTATATGATAATAGTAATGAAAATCAAACGTGTCCACACTCATGCCCGATTTAAGTCATAAAGCCTCATCAGAATATTGGTCTGAATATGCTGACCCCAATATCTATCGTGTGATTACATTCATGGAGAGCGTTGAAGATTGGACACTAGACGGTAATCCTGAACTCGAAGAGGCAATCAAGGCCTTAGGACAAGAGCTAGACAATATCGAAACCATTGATATGAGCAAACTTAGTCATGAAGAATTGTTTATCACCCTGGCTGCCCACATTAAATCAAGTCGCGGGTTGAGACTATTACAATCAATCGACGTAGTCCATCCGGGAAGTGCATCAAAAGTTTTAGTTCATGCAGAAGAAACCAGTTTATCAGGAAATGATCCTGCCGGATTTTTTCTTAAAAGAAATATTGTATTTGAGCGATTAAGGCTGTTATCGCGAGCTTTTTCTGAATCTAGATTAAAGTTAATTGAACGTGCGCTTGAGGGGGACGAATGATAAAATCAAACGGTGTTCTGGCGACATTTCTGTTGTTTTTATCAATCAACCTTTCTGCATTTGCAGACGACACCGTTACAACCGGGACAGATCCCAATCCAGATAATTACACAGGTGGAACCCCTCCAACAGACACCACATCAAAATATTTAAAAACCTTGGGTGCATTTTTGGGCTACAATTTAGATGAAGATTCTGATGACATTCCGATTGTGGATTCACTGTTAAGTTACACCGCGTCAATCGCACAACAAGGCAGTGCTTTCTTACAGTCATACTTAACCGCAATCCCCATCAATAGCGCAATCCAATCCTTTACAACAAATACCAGTTATGACGCCTATGTCAATCCATTTGCCAATCAGTTTTTCACTAGTGGATATGCGCAGGCAAATGGCTCAGGGGTGATCTCTGTCACCTGTAATTTTGATCAGCAGACATTCCAGAACGATCCGGTTTCACAATCTGCTCTGAATTTACTAATGACCCCAGATTGGAGTATTTGCCCTGCCACGACTGGTTCATCTACCTCAAGTAGTTCCTCATCCAGTAGCAGTTCTTCTCAGTCCAGTAGCTGCCAAGCAAGTGATTGTATGTCCTCCGATCAAGTCATGGCCACGGTTTTACTAGCCACCAACGATGGCGTCATACCCAGTGAAAACGACTATTATACGTTCGCAACCAACAGCGCATCGTTAAGCCAATTAAATAGCGATAACTTGATAGGGCCTCTCGTTTATTCTGTCAATAATACTGGTCAACAGGCACCCGGATTACCAAATCTAAATCAAGCTCAGTTAGCCCAAGAGTTTATTCGTTATGTAACAGAGGCTGTTGCTCCGATCCCAACCATGAATAAAACAGATTATTCTGATCTATATACAATAGCCAACACTCCAACCACAGACCAAAGCGGTAATCCAATCACCACTGTCGACACCACAAACGTGATGAACGCAAAAGTTGCTTTACAAAATTATTTACTCAGCTTGAGGGTCTTTGCTGCAAGAAATGCAGTTGTAAATAATAATTTATATTACATGCTTTCAAGACGAATACCACAAACAACGACTAATAGCTCAGGACAGCCAACATCAACCAGCGAAGCGCTAAACGAATTCCAAATGGCTACTTGGCGTCTCTATAACCCCACTCAAAGTGATCAGTGGGTTAATCAAATCAACCAAGCCTCTCCTTCGACTATTCAAAAAGAAATGGCTGTTTTGTTATCAGAAATAAATTTTCAACTATATAAAAACCGTGTCCTGGAAGAACGGTTGCTGCTGACTGACTCCATCATCCTCCTTTCATTCTTATCACTCAGTAAGCCTAACGCCAACTTCCCTAATAATGTGCAAAGAGATACCAGTACATCGCAATAATTGCGCTGATTTTTCGTGAGTAAAGAAATTGGGCTGTTGACCAGGGATATGATGTCATCCCGTTTCTGTAAATAACAAGATGAATTATCAACCAAAAGAATATCGTCGTGCTCGGTTTTGTTTTAAGGGTGTCTTGTCTTGAGTTGCGGATGATGGCGATTCTAAATTGCTTTGCAGCGATGAACTGAAGGGGGGAGCTGGAATCATGTCGGACAAATCTACATATGATTTTGTGCGCTCTCTTGTTTTACCTTGAAAGCATGTAGCTTGGGACGCCGATGAGTCCATGGTTTCGCTTGGAATCGTACCGGACAAATCCCAAAATGAATTTAAATCAGAACCGCTCCTTGAGATATTTTGATAACGGCCGGGTTGACGGTGCATTGTTGTTAACGGTTTTGCTCCATGTGTGCTCAAACAGACTTTTACTATTATATTATCAACTGCACATGCAACATCTAGAAGCCCATAATTTAGCCACGCAGGGTGTTTTATTTTTTCGCAAACACGGGTGCTAAGTGGTTGTTGAGCTGTTGTTAGTAATGTCTCTTGTTTTGATAAATGGCTTAGTAACATCATGGAAAGTGCTGTGTGATGAAATTCAATACTTTTAATTAACAAACATAAATTATTCTCAGAAAAGTTAATTTGATAAGATTGGATATCATTTTCTAATAAATACACTGAGATGCGAATCAGTGTTTTCCATAAAAAATGGTCTTTATTTCTAAATACATCAGATAGCTGCGCCGCAACAAGATCAAAACAACGATTCAAAGCATCGTAATAGGTACTTTCAGATAAGCATTTGGTATCTAACATTTTTTCAAGGGTTTGGCATTCCATTAAATTAAGCTGATCATTTGCAACTGGAAAAATCGGAAAGAGGTTAAATTGGCGGATATTGTCAAAATAGGTTAAATATAATTGCCATAATCTTTCTCCAGAAATATGACCTGCCAGGAAAAATTTTGTACTAAATAAATTCTGGCATTTGTTAATTGTCTCAAAAATATGCTGCTTCACCAAAGTGACATAATTTGGCCCTTCTGGTTGCTTTTTAAAACAATAATCGAGCAATAATTCGATGAAAGCTTTTGGCGTCAAGTAAAGCCTAAACATGGTAACAAAAATTTCATCCGCCAGAGCACGCTCATAATCAACATGAACTTGCCCTAATTGCTCTGCGTTTTGTAATAGGGTTGTTTCTAACCACCAAGTTAAATTTGGTTCGTAAAAAGAACGGGGCATTATTCCCAAGATTATCTCTTTCAAATTTGTCTGATCAGACGAGATGATGGCACAATCTTTTTGAGACGGACTGAGCGAGCTTTTACATAGTTTTTGAGTAAAATAAAATTCACCTGTCACGCGACTTCTAACAAGATATAGATAACGGCTGTCAATGGGCGTATTTGTAATAATATTGAGCAAAATAATGGAGCCCAGATTATTTGCTTTACCAGCTTTGAAAGACTGCGCAATTAAATTTGCATCAACTTGGGCAAAAGGCACAGCATGATTCTGTAATCGGGTTTCAATAAGGCGTGTTGGGCCATTAGAAGTTTCAAATTGATAATGAGGTATATAATTATGCGGTTGGTTAACATCAGTCTGCACCAAGAGTCGCAATAGATAATTAGAAAACAGATCCATCTTGGTAGACAGAGGAACGTAATCGATGTATGTTTCTCGAGCTCCATCTATCAGTTGTTGATGTATACACGTATATGTATTACTACTCTTGCGACTATCGCGCCGAACTGTTGAAGTATGCACGAGGAATGCTATCGTAGACAAAAAATTATTATAGTATTTATATTTTAAGGATGTCAACGTTGATAAAGTTTCGATGTCTCGAACCTTTATTACTAAACTTAAGAGCCACCACTAGCTGGTAAACCACTTGAACCTTATTGACCAATAGCTCATCGGTATTAGCCAACATTTTTTTCGCCAGACATCCGCCGCAAGTTCGGTAGCACTTCACTAATATGTTCAACGACGACGAACAGGTTCTCGAACTCGAGTCCGGCACGAATAAATTTCTGGTGACGCATGTGTTCGATGTCGAGCAGGACGTACTTAAAAGTATCCAAAGTATTCACAACCACGATCGGCTTCTGATGATCACCGATTTGGATACCGGTGATCTCTTCCCAAAGTTCATCGCGGGTACCAACACCACCGGCGAGAACAACGAAGCCGTCGCTATTACGAAACTGCCTCTTGCGTTCATACATGTCTTTCGTAACGATCAGCTCGTAGTTGCCCGAGTATGCGTGATGACCTTCCTTCGCGCCGATGGGCTGCTCACGATCGATCAGAAATTGCGGAATGACAGCAGTGAGATGTCCACCATAATGCAATACGGCGGACCCAAAAGCACCCATGACGCCGATTGTTCCGCCGCCAAAGATACCACGAACCTTTTCACAGGCGAGAGTTTTTCCCAAATCATGTCCTGATTGCACAAAATCGGGATCAACACCAGCAGATGATCCACAATAGACGGTAACGGCAGTGATTTTCATAATGATACCATTAGAGGATGGATGAGTGATCAATGTTTTTTTAATTTTCCAAGAGGATCACCGCTGTTCTTTTCTGAAAAAACCTCGTTTAGTTTTGTTATTACCTCTTCAACCTGAACTAACTGCATTGTATTCGTGCCATGGGCATGCGTTCCCCAAACATTCGTTGCCATAGTTTTCTTCAAAATTTTTTTTACTGCTTGAGGATAACAATCCACACTCAGATGTCTATAAAGGTAGGGGCCAGAAACATTCGCACTAGTCACTGCATGTAAGGCAATAACCGGCGTTGCGACCGCAGCCCCCATATGTGAAGGACCTGTATCAGGACAAATCAACGCATCCGCCAAATGGATCACAGCCAACAATTGTTTAGGCTTGGTTTGACCAATCAAATTGGTCACTTGAACAGCGTTTTCGATCACTTTTCCTAATGCAAGATCATGTTCGGTAGGACCTCCCGTTAAGACAACTCTGGCACGCCAATGTGCTTGTGCATATTGAATGACCTCAATATACCGCTCTGCCAACCAACTGCGCTCAGGCTTGCTTGCAGCGGGATTTACCAACAAAATAGGCCCGGATGAATTGGCAAAGAGACGCTGCCGAGCCCATTGATAATCTTTTTCTTCAATGGGTAGGTCCCAACGAATCTCATGTTGAGAGATCCCCAAAGCATCGGCGAATCTTAAAAAACCATCTACAGTATGGTCAGATCCCGCCTGAATTCTCTCATTGATAAACCAAGCATGTCCATCCTTTGCACGAAGCTTATCAAAACCAATTCGTCTTTTAGCGCGAATACAACCATAGAGCAGATTGGCGCGAAAACTAGACTGGACAGCCAATAACACATCAAATTTTCTTTCTCGCATTTGTTGTTTGAATCGCCAATAATCACCAAATGTATTTGGTTTTTCAATCACAATAAACTCGATGTTATCCATCCCTTCAACTAGATCATAAGCAGGGCGAGAAATAATCCAAGTAAGCGCCACACTGGGGATCTGCAACTGTAAGGTCCTTATTAAAGGCACCAACATTAACACATCACCCATTGCAGATAATCTGACAATACAAATAGATTTCGTCGGATTAATCATCTTGTAGGATATAACGCGAACCACAATACGGACAAACTTCGATACCTGTTTTCTCAATAGGTAAATATACTTTAGGGTGCGCACTCCACAATACCATGCTATCCATAGGGCAACTCAATGGTAACTGATTAGGATGAACGATATAATCCTTATCTTTAACTACCTTTTTTTGTTTAGTTTTAGACATGTTTATCTCTCAATTGAATTCATACTCTTCGCGAATGAGTTTTCATTTTTGTAACTATGCAACATCTTTCAAGGAAACGCCATATTTGGCGAATAGATACTCATTTTTTCAATTCGTGGTTTTCAATTACTTTGAATTATCTAACGTTTGTATTATGAATGCCATCAGTTCTTGAAGGTTTGTTGGGTTTTCCGCAGCAAAATAATGACCTTCAGGCCAATGTCGCAACCAGGTTAATTGTCTTTTTGCTAATTGTCTAGTTGCTGCAATCCCCTTTTCAATTAGACAATCATAAGCAAAATGACCGTCCAAGTACATCAATACTTGACGATATCCAACACATCGCATCGATGGTAAAGCGGGAGTTAACACCCATTTTTCATTTAATTCAATCACTTCATCAACGAATCCTTCATTTAGCATTGATTTAAAACGCTGTCCAATTCTTTGGTGCAACCAACTGCGATCCTCTGGCATCAAAATTAAATTAACAAAGCACGTGTCTTGTTGCCTCTTCTGTTCGGCAATAAAACTAGATAAAGGTTTGTTTGACAATTGATAAACCTCGAGTGCTCGTTGAATTCGTTGCGTATCGGACGGATGAATACGTGCTGCTGACAACGGATCGATCTTGGATAGCTGTCCATGAAGATGCTGCCAACCATAGGCATCTGCTTGTTCGAGTATCGATTTTCTTGTCAATTCATCCGCTGCTGGCAAAACTGATAGCCCTTGCTGGAGTGCACGAAAATACATCATTGTTCCACCCACCAGTAATGGTATCTTCCCTTTCTTGATGATTTTCTCACAAATTTCAGAAACATCAACACAACATTGGGCTGCAGAATAACTTTCGATCGGGTCTAAAATATCTATTAGATAATGAGGCGCATTTGTTAAAGTCTTGCTGTCAGGTTTGGCTGTTCCTATATTCATACCACGATAAATCATCGCTGAATCAATACTGACAATTTCAAATGGAAATTGTTGAATCAATTCACACGCGACTGCGGTTTTGCCAGCGGCCGTTGGTCCCATAAGACAAAAAACCAGCTTATCCATAAGGCATCATGCTTAAACAGCGTGGTGCATCTAAACTGACGCAATAAGGTGGGATAAACTTTATTTGTTGCAGATAAGAAGCAAGCGCGCCTCGTTCTTCATCTAGACTTTGCAGAGGATTGAATGATTGGCATATGGTTAACTGCTTTAATATCATCTCTTGATCCAAAAAATTTTCATCGATATTTTTGATAAACAATGTAATATCCAAGTGTGGTAAACACAATGGAATGGTGCGTATTAATAATTTTGATACACTTAAAAAATCAAATTGAATGCCTAATTCAGGTAATATCTGTTTATATTGTTCGAATAGTTCATAACTTGTTCTATCAATCTCATAAGTAATAGGAACTAATAACGGCCGATTGGGGATAGGTCGTGGTTGGCTTGCCAGCAAATTTTGACAGTAATCTTCATGCAAGCGAATCAAGTCGACTAAATATGGCTCGTATTCATTTAAAAAAATGACAGCAAATTGGGCGTTCAATGTGAGCCAAGAGAAAGCTTGCGGTTGTGGGTCTTTTCTTGGTTCATATCTTATAAGATGCCCATCTGATGAGCTCGCTCTTAAATCAGTAAAATTTAAGGGTGGACCAAGACCCAACCTGCCCCCACCACTAAAAAGAGGGGTTATAAGCAAATCGGTTGTCATCTCATCCGTGCTCATGAATGGTAAAGTTTGAGGTACGCCACACAAAAGTGAAACCGGCTTTGTTGCCAGTATTGGACTAATCGATGACACAATTAAGTCATGTATCGATCTTGGATCCTGGAAACGAACTTCTTGTTTAGTCGGGTGAACATTCACGTCAACTTCACTCGCTGGCATGATTAAATACAATAAACAGGCCGGAAAACGTCCGGGATGTAACCAAGGCTGGTATGATTGCTGAACAGCATGAGAAAGTAACTTATCTTTGACTGAGCGTTGATTTATGTAGAACCACTGTTTATCACGTTGACTTCTTTGGTAGTTTTTATCACCGACCCAACCATACAAGTGCATCCCACCGCGCTCTATATCAATATAAGTTGCCTGCTTAACAAATTCGTTACCCAGTAATTTTTTTATCCGTCCTAATCGTGTGGTATCACACCTGGCTTCAGGCAAAGATAAAACTAATTTGTTGTTATGTCGAAGGGTGATTTTGGTTCTGTAATCACTTAAAGCAAACTGTCTAATCACACCCTCTATTGCTTGAAACTCAGCCCGTTCAGACTTCAAAAATTTTTTGCGCACAGGCGCATTATAAAAAAGGTCTTGAACATCAACCGTCGTCCCTTGATTCCTCGCACAAGGATGAAGAGACATCCCGGTTTCATCGACCTTTAACATCATTGCATGAATTTGATCTGAAGCTTTAGACGAAATAGTTAAGCGAGAAATGGCTGAAATACTGGCTAAAGCCTCCCCCCTAAAACCAAAACTAGATAGTTGATATAAGTCCTCTAGTTGCGTGATTTTACTCGTTGCATGAGCGGCGATAGCAAGTTTCAGGTCATCAGCGATAATACCACGCCCATTATCACTTACTTTTATTTGGTTGAGGCCACCAAATCCTATATCAATTTGAATTGCTTGTGATCCTGCATCTGAGGAGTTTTCCAGTAACTCTTTGACAACTGAAGCAGGTTTTTCAATAACCTCTCCTGCCGCGATTTGATTTGCAATCAAAGCAGGTAATCGATGGATTCTCATACGCCAGATCTTCCCCGAGGGTAGGATGAGTGATAAAATTGTGCCAGACGCTGACGAGAGCCTGATATCGCTTCAATGCGTGAACCATTCGGAGGATGGTCCCAAAAATAGTTTTTTATTCCAGTAAAAATAGCTTCTGTCAGACGTGCTTGATAAGCTTTACTCGTTAAATTCATTTCTTCGCGCGGATTAGATATAAATCCGGTTTCAACCAAAATAGAGGGAATATCTGGAGATTTTAATACCATAAAACGCGCTTGCTCTACTTTATGACTATGTAAGTTTGTCATTTTATTTAGTCCGAAAAGTACTTGATCCCCCATTTGTAAACTTGCGCTGATCGTCGCTGTCTGGGATAAATCAATTAACACAGTTCGGATTACTCCAGTGTGATCATCTAAGTTTTTTAAATTCACCCCGCCCAACTCAGAGTAATTCTCCTTTTCAGCCAACCAGCGTGCCGCCTCACTTGTTGCCCCTCTTTGTGATAAAGCAAAGACGGATGCGCCATGGGAATCATGATTTCCAAAGGCATCTGCATGGATCGCAACAAAAATATCAGCATTATATTTTCTGGCGATCGCCATTCTTTCTCGCAACCCCACATAGTAATCACCATGACGAGTTAATACGGCTCGCATTCCAATCTGACTATCAATTCGTCGTTTCAACTGTTGCGCGATTGCTAAAACCACTTCTTTCTCTTTCGAATAATGGAATCCTATTGCACCCGGATCATGACCGCCATGGCCGGGATCGAGCACAACAATAACGTCTCGCAGGGATTTACCTGGCGCATGAGAAACATAAACGGGTTTTCCCTGAGCAGATGGCGGAATTGACCTGAACGCAGCACTTCCACTTTTATCAGTTGGTTGTTGTGTTCGCTTACTTGATTCAATGTCAATTCGTAAACCTGATGGCAACCCAGTCTGTTTAAACAACACTGGTCGACTCATATCAAAGACAATGCGCAATGTCTTTCCATCTGGATGACCTAATCGCACACCATGGAGGAATGTGGTTTTTTTTAATTGATTAACGTTAAAATGAGTTGTAACCTGCTGAAGATCAACCACAATCCGCTCTGGTTGATGCAAAATATAGATTTTATGCTGATAATTTCCTGTTATCTTGCATAGGATGGTCGTTTTGTTGGTTTGATCAACCACATCGATGCCGTCAAGATTTGCAGCAAAAACACCTGAACATTGACTGAGTAAAAATAACAAAAAAAAAGCCAGCGCCTGTTGACAAAATGACATGTGAAGCTCTCCTTTGTTTATCATTTAGTTAGCAAACATGACAACAATCTACTGCCTTCATCACTCAACGCTTTTGCCTGCATGTCCCGACCGTTACCCTGTTTGACTAAAGTGAACGACAAATCCGCACCTTTCGTATAGTTTGGTGCGCGTTCCGGCCATTCAATACAACACAGGGCTCGTTTATCAAAATAGTCTCTAAAACCAATATAATCTAATTCTGTCTCATCGTGAATACGATATAAATCAAAATGATGAACTTGCATGGTGATGAGCTCATAACTTTCTACCAGTGAAAAGGTAGGGCTTTTAACAGCTGCGGTGACGCCTAAACTTTTTAATAAAGCCCGGATAATCGTTGTTTTCCCCGTCCCAATTTCGCCGGCAAAAGTCAACACCAGCGGCGCGGCAATTATTTCTCCTAATTGTATCGCAAATTGTTGACTTGCTTGTTCGGATGATAAATGAAATGAACCAGTTAGCGGTTGGCAAATTCTCTCACTGTTTATGACAAGAGATTTGGATGGTACAACACGTCGGACTGCATCTGGAGATAGGCCTATATTGTTCAGTTTATTCATCATCTTTTTCTGAGTCTTGCTTTACCAAGGTTAATACGGGTTTAGCCCGTGGTTTTGAATGAGCGGTTGTTTTCTGTGCGGACGCAGGTTCGGTAGGCTCATCATATTCCTCCCCAAACTCCATCCCTCTTCCATTTTCCTTAGCATAAATTGCGAGTGCCGCTGTAGGAGGCAAAAAAATTTGAGTTGTTTTTCCAGAAAAACGAGCTGTAAATAGAATTCTATCATTCTCCAAATGTAAACCACGACATGCCTTCGGCGAAATATTTAATACAATCCGCCCCGCCGTGACAAATTCTTGCGGAACCTCCACATCTGGATGTTCTGCATCAACTAGTAAGTAAGGAGTTAAATCGTTATCAACAATCCAATCATAAACTGCTCTAATAAAATAAGGCTTATTTGATGTCATCTTCATGATTACGCTGCCCTTAGTTGCCTCTCAACATCTGTCAAACTCGCTTCAAATGAAGCCCGTTTAAACAAACGCTCCATATATGCATGCAAAGCAATTGAGCTTTCAGGAATTTCAATATTTAATGATGGTAAACGCCATAGCAACGGGGCCATCACACAATCTATCAATGAAAATTCTTCATGCAGAAAATAGGGTTTATCTGCAAAAATTGGTTCAATACTAACTAAACTTGCTAACAATAATTGCCGAGCAGCATCCGCCTCTGTCCCTTCAGTAATACGATGCACCAAACTATACCAATCTTGTTCAACCCGGTACATCATTTTTCGTGTTTCCGCCCGGGCCACTGGATAAACAGGAAGCAAAGGAGGATGTGGAAAACGCTCATCCAAATACTCCATGATGATTCTGGATTTATACAAAACCAGTTCTCGGTCAATTAAAGTGGGTAACGTTCCATATGGATTTATGGCCAACAATTCACTTGATGGCTGCCCTGCATTGGTTGGAATAATCTCAACGTTCACACCCTTTTCAGCTAAAACTATTCTGACTTGGTGACTATAGATATCATCATGATCTGAATACAACGACATAATTGTACGTTTTGTGATAATTGCCATCAAGAATTCCTCGAACAATAAAAACGCCATTATAACATAGTTTCATGGTATTAAGCTAAATTCAGCAGTTGATCAGTCTGCAATCTTCACGCCAAGCAATGAATTTAGGTTACCGGTCCTTGGTGGAATATGAATATATCGCCATGAACAAGATGAATAGGATAGTTAAAAAAAGAAGGACCCCATAACCAATTTTATAACGCAAATCTTTATTCGGTTCAGCAACATAAACCAAATAATCAACCAGGTCGGTGACTGTCTGCTGAAAAGCAGCCTTGTCGTTGGCTTCGCTAACATTCTCCAAAACATTTGGCATCTGCACATCTGGCAATAAACGATTATTTGACCCAAACGGTCGGTGTTTGTCTGGATAAAACCCCTTTAAATAAGCAATCAGCCAATCCTTACCCCGTTCTCTTGCCGAGAGTGATAAATCCGGCGGGGTTTTACCAAACCAACGAAGGCCTTCCACTTTAGGCAGACTAACTACCGGGTGGTCACCGTACCTCAACGTATGACAGCCAGCACAGTAGCCATCGAACAATATTTTACCTCTTTGAATTGATTGGTGATTATCAATGCAATAAGCATTGGAGCATTCAAGCAGCAACACCATGATGGTCACAAAAAGACCACTCATCTTTGAGATAAAGCGCAACCCAACGATTTTAAAACACAATGAAATCATCAAATAATCCGAGCTGGAACAGATTTGCATCGTTCTATTTTTGTGTAAATCGGCATAAATAAAAAATAAGTGAAATAAAAAAACAAACTGATTCGCGCTAGCAACTGACGCATGGGTGTCAGTTCATGAACGCCTAGATAGCCTAAAAAACAAAAACTAAAGATCAAACCAACTATGGCAAATTTTGAAAAAAAACCTTTATAGCGCATAGACTTAACCGGGCTTTTATCTAACCATGGTAAAAAAAATAAAACACCAAATGCACTCATTGTGATACATACACCGATAACCTGATTAGGTATGGCTCTGAGTATCGCGTAAAATGGGGCCATATACCAGATTGGACGAATTTGTTCTGGCGTTATTAAATGATTGGCCGTAATAAAATTAGCTGGCTCTAAAAAATAACCACCGAAATCAGGAGCAAAAAATACGATGCCGAAAAAACAGATTAAAAAAAATAGCACAACTAAAAAGTCTTTTAACATCTGGACTGGATAAAAAGGTATCGCATCTAATGGTTTACCTGTTGGACCTCGATATAAATCAATATCAACACCGTCTGGGTTATTTGATCCTACACTGTGTAAAGCGACCAGGTGTAAGCAAGACAATATAATGATGATAAAGGGTATCGCAATCACATGTAATGCATAAAATCGCTGCAAAGTTACCTGACTAACTACAAAATCCCCGCGCAACCAAGTTACCAAAAAATCTCCCACATATGGGATGATATTCAAAAAGGAGGTCACGACCTGAGCACCCCAATACGACATTTGTCCCCAAGGCAACAAATAACCAAAAAAAGCTTCGAGATAGCTAAGACTTAACAATAACATGCCTAGCAACCAAACGAGTTCTCTTGGTCTTTGATAAGATCCATAGAGCAAACCGCGAAATACGTGCAGATATAGCACGATAAAAAAAGCAGACGCCCCCGTAGAATGAAGATATCGAAAGAGCCATCCAAATCGCACGTCTCGCATGAGTATTTCAATTGAATTAAACGCGTCTGCGGTTGTAGGAGTATAAAACATCGTCAGCCAAAATCCAGATAAAAACTGATTAACGATAATAACCAAGGCCAGTACGCCAAAGCAGTACCAGAGGTTTAAATTTTTGGGAATATGATATTCTTGGACATAACGCTTACAAGCTCTGATAATAGGTAATCTTTCTTCCAGCCAAGCAAACACTAGGTCTCACCTATTTCAATCAGGTTATCTTGGATAAATCGATAAGGCGGCACTTCTAGATTTTTAGAGGCGGGCGAACCTTTATATACACGACCAGCTAAGTCAAAGCGTGAACCATGACAAGGACAATAAAATCCAACTGAACCTTTATGATTGGATAAACTGGTGGTCAATTTTGGAGAACAGCCGAGGTGGGTACATAAACCGATCAATACCAAATAGTCTGATTTAATCGATCGAAACTCATTTTGAGCATATATTGGTTGCTGCTTAACGTTGGAATAAGGATCACGCAGTTCATCGTCGTGGTTTTGTAATTTGTTCAGCATATCTTGGCTACGGCGAATAATCCAGATCGGTTTACCCCGCCACTCAACCGTCACCAGCTGTCCAATTTTCAGCGGTCCAAGACCGACTCTCACTGGCGCTGCAGTTCGCTTCACTTGCTCGCTTGGAGTCCAAGATGAAAAAAATGGTATCAAAGTGAGGAATGCCCCAAAGCCACCAATTATACGTGCGCCGTAAGACAAAATGCGAATTTTCTTTGTCGGTTTTAACAAAAAAATCTCCTCTTTTTATAGGGTCTGTTGACAATTTATTTTCTGATGCCCAACGTCCTGCGACTTGTTCGCGGGATCCAGAGATCTTGCTCAATGCACGTCAATATTGCATAGAGATATATCCAGCTGGATCCCGCGAACAAGTCGCGGGACGTGGAGATCTGAATTGTCAACACGCCCAGGAGATCTCTTCTAACGCCATGCTTCTGAGAGCATGTTATCTATGCCACATTTACTGTAACATATTTAACAACAATAGGCATGACGTAGAATGAAACCAAATAAGTTTAACGCTTGGAATATTGAGTTGCTCGACGCGCCTTGTGTAACCCAACTTTTTTCCGCTCAACTTTACGTGAATCACGGGTCAATAAACCACGTGCACGTAGTTTTCTGCGAAAAGAATCAGGAGAAGGTTCACTACCCTGAACTAAATCAGATTCGTCATAAGAAACCAAAGCTCGAGCAATACCCAAACGAACAGCACCCGCTTGACCAGAAATGCCGCCGCCAACAACGGTCGCATATACATCAAACTTGCCTAATACATCCGCTGCTTCCAAAGGTTGTCTGATAACCATACATGAAGTTTCGCGACCAAAATACTCAGCTGACTCACGATTGTTTATGATGATTTGACCTTTACCTGGTCGCAAGAAAACCCGTGCGGTAGAACTTTTTCTTCGACCTGTACCATAATGTTGATTTTTTTGAGCTGTCATGACTTATTCCTCAATATTGAGCTGCTTAGGCTGTTGTGCAACATGGGGATGTTCGCTACCGACATATATTTTAAGTTTTCTATACATATCCCTGCCCAATGGATTTTTAGGCAGCATTCCCTTCACAGCTCGTTCAAGAATACGCGCAGGGTGCTTTGCCTGTAGTTTTTCAAAGGATATCGATTTAATTCCACCTGGAAAACCAGAGTGATTATAATACATTTTGTTTTTAAACTTGCGGCCTGTCACTCTTAACTTTTCGACATGGGTCACAACAATGTAATCACCTGTATCTACGTGAGCAGTATACTCAGCCTTATGCTTTCCTCTTAGTCTAGTAGCTATTTCTGTTGCTAAACGCCCTAAAATTTTATCAGTAGCATCAACTATATACCAATCACGCTTAACTTCGTGTGCTTTGGCGCTAAATGTTTTCATTAACTAACTCCGTGCCGCCTAATATTAAAATTTGATGGGCGATTTTAACTAAAACTGATAAGAACTACAAGTAAAAATATAAAAAATCTGCGAATCACTGATTTTATCTCAGGATTGAGTGGGCGTGGCTATTTTTGTTTTTAACTTAAGTCCTGATTTAAATGTTACCACTCGTCGAGCACGAACCAGAACAGGGTCTCCTGTTTTAGGGTTACGCCCAGGCCGTTCAGACTTGTCACGCAAAATAAAATTACCAAAACGAGATAATTTTACATGCTCACCTGATTCTAACAAGCTTTTTATTTCTTCAAAAAAATCTTCGACCATCATTTTTGCATCAGCTTTTGTTAATCCAATTTCATCACACAAGACATCTGCAATCATCGCTTTGCTCAGTGAACTCACGGTATGCCCCTCAATATGGTCGTTATATTAGATCGCTTCCTATCCTGCGTCTTTTGCCTTATTGTCGCGCCATCAAGCAAAGTCTTCGAGACGTTTATGCCTTACGCTAAAGCTAAAATTACAGGTTTTCGAAACGCTCTATTGATACGAATGTTCATTTGCAGAGCCAGAACCACTAAAATACACTTTCGTGACAAATAAACCATCACTTATGTCAAGGCTCTCAGTACGGCTGAAAATCTCTCTTCTAATTTTTTAAGTATGGTTTCAATCTTTGAATGAACCTCCTCGTCAATTAGTGTGCGATTATCATCCTGGAAGGTCAAGGCTATTGCCAAACTTTTTTTGTTTTCAGGAATGGACTCCCCTCGATACACATCAAAAACATAAAATGATTTTAGATAAGGAGCGTCAACAATTTCACGTATCGCACGCTCTATATCCATCGCACTAATTTGCTCTTCTACGATTAACGATAAATCTCGTCTCGTTTGTGGATATTTTGAAATCGTACGGTAAAATTTTTGGTTTTTTTTTAATAATCCATCAATCGATAATTCAAATAAAATGATTTCATTATCCATCTCCAGCATATCCAAGATCTGCGGGTGCAATACACCCATCCATCCCAATACATCAGCTCCAGCGGTTATTTTAGCCGACTTGCCAGGATGTAGTGCGGAATGCACTGCTTTTTGGAATTGAAGATTGTGTCCGTCTAACAAACCAAATAAGGCTTCAAGATCCCCTTTCATATCATAAAAATCGTATTGTCCGGGCACCTCGCTCCAATTGAGTTGGCCATAAGCGCCGGTTATCAGACCCGCAATAGCAGAAGACTCGCGAACTTGTCCTTGCTGCACGGAAAAAACAACGCCTGATTCAAATAATTTGATCCCAGATTGTTGTCTATGGGCATTGTAGACCATAGATGCCAATAATCCAGGCCACATACCCAAGCGCATTTCAGACAATTCCGATGATATTGGATTTAATAATTGCTTGGTTTGTTGTTCAGGATATAGTGCGCGCTGTAATTCCGGATCGACGAAACTGTAAGTCATGGTTTCACGATACCCGCGCGTTTGTAAAAACCCCCCCATTTCTATGAGTAGTTTTGCTTCGGGATTAATTTTTCCAGCTTGAATAGGACCGCAAATCGGAAGTGATGGAATACGATGATATCCATGTAGCCTGATTATTTCTTCAACTAAATCGACAGCCGTGCCAATGTCAAATCGATATGAAGGAACAATCACGTCTAAGTAATCATAATGATGAGTGACCAGCATACCTAATCTTTCCAAAATAGCGACCATCTCATCATCGGTCATTTCAACCCCAGACAAACGCAATACTTCAGCAGAATCAAATACTATTTTCTTAACAGGAGGGAGATATTCGGGCTCACTGGTGAATTCAACTGGTCCAACGTCACCGCCAACAATCTGCTTTAACAAGGAGGTTGCGCGCTCTAGCGCTAACACCTGCTGCTGAGGATCCACGCCACGCTCGTAACGCTGAGATGAGTCACTATTTAAACCAAATCTCCGAGCCACACCCGCGATTGATATAGGATTAAAAAATGCACTTTCTAGAAATATATCTTGTGTTCCCAATGCGACCGCGCTTTCTGCCCCACCCATCACTCCAGCCATGGCTAATATTTTTTCACTATCCGCGATCACCAGCACCCGTGAGTCTAATTCAATTTGCTGCCCATCCAGTAAAGTGAATGGTTCGCGATCCCCGGCATAACGGACATGGATGTTTCCTTGAATTTTTTGCAAATCAAAAGCGTGCATAGGTTGCCCCAATTCAAGCATGACATAATTGGTCACGTCTACAACCGGATGCACCGTCCTCAAGCCACAGCGGCGTAATCTTTCTTTCATCCACACTGGAGTTTGTGCTTCTGTATTAATTCCGCGAATCACACGACCTGCATATTGAGGACACCCTTTAGGGGCATCTAAGCAAATGGTGAGTTTATGGTCGATTGTTTGCTGATTGGTATCATTTGTTCTGGATTTTAATGACAAATGATTGATTGCCGCTATTTCTCGCGCTACGCCCAGAACGCTTAAACAATCGGCACGATTTGGTGTTAAGTCAATATCATAAACAAAGTCATTCAAGTCAAGATACTCGCGTAAATCCATACCAATGGGTGCATCTGCAGGAAGTTCCATGATGCCGTCTGAATGATCATCAAGGCCTAACTCACTCACAGAACACAACATGCCTTGAGATAGTTCCCCGCGCAAGCTCGCCTCTTTAATTTCTATACCGGTGGGTAAAACAGCACCTATCTGGGCTAAAGCAACGCGCAAATCAGCTCGCACATTGGCTGCCCCACAAACGATTTGCAACGTCTCGTTGCCCCCAGCATCAACCTCACAGATCGTTAACTTATCAGCTTTGGGATGAGGTTTTGTATTTAAGACCAAAGCGACCACGACGTGATCAAATAATCCGGCAACTGGATACAAAGCATCCACTTCAAGACCAGCCATTGTCAGTTGATTACTTATTTCTTGTGGTGAACATGGTGAAGATACCCACTCACGCAACCAGGATTCACAAATTTTCATGTTAAGACTCGTTTAGAACTGTTTCAAAAACATCACGTCATTTTCAAATAGCATACGCAAATCATCAATTTCATGATAGAGCATGGTCAATCGATCAATACCCATGCCAAATGCCCAACCTTGGTATTGATCTGATGATAAATTAACTGCTTGAAGAACATTTGGATGAACCATACCACAACCACCAACCTCAAGCCATCCAGTCATTTTACACGTTCGACAACCTTTTCCCGCACATTGAGTACATTCCAAATCCATTTCTGCAGAGGGTTCAGTAAACGGAAAATAAGATGGTCTAAAGCGAAAACCTAGCTTGCGGCCAAACAAATGTTCAAAAAATTGCTCAAGCAATCCTTTTAAACTCGCTAAAGTAGATTCCTGATCGATCAAAAGACCCTCAACTTGATGAAACATGGGTGTATGGGTTAGATCAGAATCACAACGGTATACTCGACCCGGGGCGATCAAGCGGAGTGGGGGTTTACTTTTCTCCATAATGCGGATCTGAACGGGCGAGGTATGTGTTCGTAACAGGGTACCATCACCAAAATAAAAGGTATCATGCATGGCTCTCGCGGGGTGGTGTGATGGAATATTTAACGCTTCAAAATTATAATGCTCAGTTTCAATTTCCGGTCCTTCAACAATATCAAAACCTAAACGACTAAAGTAATCATTTATCTTTTGTTTCATTTGCGACACAGGATGTATCGAACCTAATTGGTGATTACGTCCTGGTAAAGTGACATCTATACACTCGGAATCTAGCTTTTCCTTGAGCAACTGTTCTTTTAATTGCAGCATTTTGCCTTCTATACTGTCACTGATCTCTCGTTTAGTTTGATTAACTAACTGCCCCATACGTGGTTTGTCGGCTGCAGGTAAGTGAACTAGATTTTTTAGAATATCGGTTAATTTGCCTTTTTTCCCTAAAAAATCGACCCGAATGGCTTCAAGAGCAGACAAGTCTTTTGCTTGCTCTATGGCGGATAGCGCTTGTTGCTGTAACTGGTTTATATCATGCATGTTGGATTCGTCCTTATAGGTCTCTGGTGTATCTTCTTCTCGAATCGAAAGGCGTATGTAGTTTAAAGGCGATTATCAACCAAGTGGTAGCGCCTTGCGCTCCCGGTGGGAATGCTAGCCTCAAAAAATCAGTGTGAGCCAGGTCTCACGTCGAGAGGTCTTTGACAAACGCCCATGAAGACATCATGTCGTTCTGGAACACCAGCCATGACATTCATAAATGTGCCAAAGACCCCACGTCACAAGCCATGAGCAACAACATCTAGACCTGAGGGCGAAAATTGGTACACTCCCGACATTGTTTTCACGGATTAATTGTTAAGAGAAGAATAGCTGGGTTTCATCCAAATTAGGCTTAAAAACTTAGGACAACGTTTCACTCAAGTTGTCGCGTGCCATCTTATTCGGCAGTAAAATCTGAGGCCTTAACCGCCGTTTCGTCCAAAAATGCTGGAGCTCGGCCCCACAAAGAACTTGGTCGGAACGGCAATCAATGGCAAATCTGAACACAGCCGAAACGTCACAGGAAAACATTTAAGAACGTTGTACTAGGCTCCATTGACAGTTCTTTGGCTTAGCCAGAAATAGTTTGATATTGGAGCATCATAATCGATTCTATATGCTCAAAAAAAATCATAACTTATATAAAAGTCGAACTATTTTGGCCAAGCCAGCAGAGCTGTCAATAAGCCTTAGGCTAGTGCTGCTCTTGCTTGTTCTGCAACTGCTGCAAATGCATGCTTGTCATGTACAGCCATATCTGCAAGGACTTTGCGATCTAACTCTATTCCGGCTTTATTCAAACCATTGATCAATCGACTATAAGACATTCCGCATTCACGTGCTTGTGCATTGATCCGCGTAATCCATAATGCACGAAACTGACGCTTTTTCTGGCGACGGTCACGATAAGCATATTGACCTGCTTTAATGACTGCTTGTTTGGCGACACGGTAAGTCCGGCTGCGAGCACCGTAATAGCCTTTTGCTTGATCTAATATTTTTTTATGACGAGCTTTTGCCGTCACACCACGTTTAACTCTTGGCATACTGTATTCTCCTCTTAACTACCGTGCAACATACGCTCAGCTAGCCGAGCATCACATTGCTTCAAAGTACCAGATGACACGCGCAAATGGCGCTTCTGTTTGGTAGACTTTTTAGTGAGGATATGGTTACGATAAGCACCTCGACGCTTGATTGCACCACTCGCTGTTTTCCGGAAACGTTTACACGCTCCTCTATGTGACTTTAACTTGGGCATTTGTGACTCCGCATTAGGTAACTACTCAACTGAAAATATTGGCTTCCAGCGAACAGTCAGCGTTATTTTTTCTTGGGTGATAAAACCATCATCAATTGTCGGCCTTCTCGTTTAGCACTTTGCTCAATCACAGCAAATTCAGCTGTATCTTGCTGTAACCTCTCTAAAATTTTCATGCCGAGCTCTTGATGGGCTACCTCACGACCACGAAAACGTAGCGTAATTTTTACTTTATCACCATGATTTAGGAATTTTATCAGGTTGCGTAGCTTTACCTGGTAATCCCCATCTTCCGTCGTGGGACGAAATTTTAATTCTTTGACTTGAACTTGTTTTTGTTTTTTCTTTGCCTCAGCTTGTTTTTTACTCAACTCAAAGAGAAACTTACCATAATCCATGATGCGACAAACAGGTGGTTTTGCAGTAGGTGATATTTCAACTAAATCACATCCACTTTCCTCCGCTGCTTTTAATGCTTCACGGGTTGAAACTATACCGGCTTGATTGCCATCTACATCAATTAAGCGTACCTCTGGTACATTGATTTGTTCGTTAATTCTCGCGCGATCGCCATCACGCTTAGTTGATGCACTAATGTTAAATCCCCCCAATACATAATCCTGAAAAACGCAGTATCCATCTACTACGCAGCTTAACCGCTCGCTTGACTACTGCACTGCTTCGCAAAAATTTCCTGACGGAGCATATCACAAAATGATTCAATAGTCATCCTGCCTAAATCAGTTCCATTTCGTGATCGGACGGTAACTTGTCCATTTTCTTGTTCTTTATCACCAATGATCAACATATATGGCATTTTTTGTAAGGTTTGCTCACGAATTTTAAAACCAATTTTTTCGTTTCTCAAGTCTATCGTGGCACGAATATCTTTTTTTATCATAAAATCGTAGATTGTTGTAGCGTATTTATCCTGTTTTTCACTGATAGTGAGAACTGAAACCTGCTCTGGGGCCAACCATAATGGAAAACTTCCAGCATGGTGTTCGATCAGTATGCCAATGAATCTTTCGAAACTACCTAAGATTGCTCGATGAATCATGACTGGTATTTGTTTGACACCTTGCTCATCAACATATTGAGCACCCAAACGTTCCGGCATAGAGAAATCAACCTGAATGGTCCCACACTGCCAGATTCGGCCCAAAGAATCAGCCAATGAGCATTCAATTTTAGGACCGTAAAATGCGCCTTCTCCAGGTGCGTCAAACCATTCAATATGACGGAACTGCATAGCTTGCTCTAGTGCACTTTCGGCTTTATCCCAGACTGCATCACTGCCTACTCGTTGCGCTGGACGGCGGGCTAGGCGGTAAGTAATTTGGTCAAAACCAAAATCACGATAAACTGATTGAACCAACTCTAACAAAGCCGCCACTTCGTGCTGTATCTGATCTTCTGTGCAAAAAATATGTGCATCATCCTGGACAAATCCACGCACACGCATTAAACCATGTAAAGCACCGGATGGTTCACAACGGTGACAACTACCAAACTCAGCTAACCGAAGCGGGAGATCGCGATAGCTTTTGATGCCTTGATTAAAAACTTGGATATGACCGGGACAATTCATGGGTTTGACTGCATAGTAACGACTTTCAGTTTCAGTTACAAACATAGCATCTTTAAAATTATCCCAATGCCCTGATTTCTCCCATAAAACTTGATCCACCAACTGTGGGGTCTTAATTTCTTGATAACCAACTTTCACTAAACGTTGTCGCATGTACTGTTCGATTACCTGATAAACAGCCCAGCCTTTCGCATGCCAAAAAACCATGCCCGGTGCAATATCTTGAAAATGAAATAAATCAAGAAACTTACCTAATTTACGATGGTCACGCTTCTCTGCTTCTGTAATCCGGTGTAAATACTCTGAGAGGGCTTTTTTATCCTGCCAAGCTGTGCCATAAATGCGCTGCAACATTTCGTTTTTCGAGTCTCCACGCCAATAAGCACCAGCGAGTTTCATCAGTTTAAAAGCTTTAATCCGCCCAGTTGAAGGAACGTGTGGCCCTCGACACAAATCTTCAAAATCACCTTGACGATATAAAGATAATGTTTCATCAGCCGGAATACCCTCAATAATCTTGGCCTTGTATTCTTCGCCAAGATCACGAAAATAAGCAATGGCTTCATCTCGTCCCAATTCACGACGACTAACAGGATAATCCGCCTGGGCAAGAACTTGCATTTTTTCTTCAATCCGCTCCAAATCTTCTGGAGAAAATGGTCGTTGAAAAGCAAAGTCATAATAAAACCCGTCTTCAATGACAGGCCCTATTGTGACCTGCGCAGTTGGAAACAGTGCCTTCACAGCATGTGCCAATAAATGCGCAGCAGAATGGCGAATAATTTCTAAGCTTTCCAGATCTTTATCCGTGATGATTTTGAGAGAACAATCTGCTTGGATTGAATAACTTAAATCAACCAGCTGTCCATTGACACGCGCCGCAATGGCTTTTTTTGCAAGTCCAGGACTAATAGCCTGTGCGAGCTCATAAACAGACACCGGGTTTTCAACTTGTTTAGTTTGACCATCAGGAAATGAAATAATTGACATGTTTAAATGATCTTATGGTAGGCACGAGTGGGATCGAACCACCGACCACCACCATGTCAAGGTGGTGCTCTACCACTGAGCTACGTGCCTGCAAAATTTAACGTCCCGCAGTATACATAATCTCGGTAATTAAAGCAACCGCTTGAAGGACTCTTTCCGTAGATATGAGCAGTGATATTTGGCGCATCCTGAACGAAAACAATTTTTAAAAATACTTACATATGGACATATGCTTCCCTTTTTCACCATGGTTATCGTTCAAATCTGACCGTTTCCCAAGCGTCAGCATCACAGTCCCACTAGCCTAAAAAAACGGCTATTCATGATCAAAATGTTTTGCTGAGAACAAAGCTAGGTCAATTATCTTTTTTGATTGTTCATGATCGGCATTTATTTGACTTATATCTTGTGTTAATTCGAGCAAAAAATTTGGTAACACATCAACTGAATGCTCATCATTGTATAGAGTATTGGCGTGCGTAAAAATATAATGCAACAGATCTTTGCTGATTGATATTTTATTTTCTCTGCTTTGGTCTTTTGCATGACTATCGCCAAATAAAAGCCAACCTGGCGATACATTCAACTCATCTGCTATCTGTGCCAACTTATTCGGCTCTGGTATAGCCTGGCCCCGCAAATATTTACGGCAAATTTGCGGAGAATATCCCGTCATTTCAGCAAATCGGTGAATATCAACACCGGACGTTGATCGTGATGAAACATAGTTGGCTCCAATGAGCGCATCTTTTAAACGCTTAGCAAACTGCTTTATGAGCACGTTTTTTTCCATGAGACTCTTCGATAATAAATTTATTCAAATTGTAACAAATAATATTTATTGTTACAAGATTAGTCCACATGAAACTTTTTGTTTCTTTTTGAAATTAATTATTGACATTTGATTTTTATCTAATAGAATTGTCCCTGAAATATAACTGATTATCAGTGTATTTCGAATCAGTCCAATCCATGGAATGACATTGCACATGATGGAACCAATGCAATGTCACTAAAGCAAGAGCTAGTGGTTTAACATAGATGTCAAACCTCGCGATTTTATTTGGCTGGAATTACACACGTGATACCAGCCTTCCTCCTAAGTAGACCGGATTAAGTATCTATATTTGCGCGCAACTACCGCATAGTAAAAAGCTCAAGTGGTTGGTTTGAGGTACAACCTACGCATGTTTTATCTATCTCTGCGAGGGTTACACCCTGATAGCTTTTCCAACTCATTCAAATCAAGGGACGCCAAACAATAAATGGCATTTTGCCATTAGAGGGTGTATAATTCATCTGTATATCAATGACCCAGACTATATATTATGCGCCCAACTCACATTCTTCTCGCCTTATTAGTCGCAGCGGTTTGGGGATCCAATTTTATTTTCATTAGATTTGCGTTAAACGAAACACCCCCATTTTTGTTGTGTGCCTTGAGATTTTTTTTAGTTAGTGTACCGATTGCTTTTTTTATTCCTAAACCTAAAATTCCTTTTAACCTCCTTCTTTTGTATGGATTGTCTGCCTTTGGCCTGCAGTTTTCTTTGCTATTTTTGGGGATGACATTTAATATGCCGACAGGATTATCATCTATTCTCATGCAAATACAGGTGTTTTTTAGTTTATTTTTAGCAGCTCTTTTTCTAAATGAAAAACCAACCAAGTTACAAATATTCGGTGCGTTCATTGCCTTCATCGGACTGGGCCTTATCTGGACACAAATAAATCATGGCGCATCTGTGATTGGGTTTATGTTAGAAATAGGTGCGGCCGCTTCTTGGGCTGTCGCAAATTTAGTAACTAAAAAAATAAGCCCTGTTAATTCATTTAGCTTGGTAGCATGGGGATGCGCTCTATCGACCCCCCCTGTCATTTTATTATCTTTATGGCTAGATGGACCCCAGAAAATAATTTCCAGTTTATCGCAACTGTCTTGGATAGGGTTGATATCCATTGCTTACATTACCTACATTTCAACCTGGTTTGGATATGGAGCATGGAATTGGTTGATGAAACGATATCCCTTGTCGTCGATCAGTCCATTTGCTTTATTAGTTCCAGTATTTGGGATGGTAGGCTCGAGTATGGTCTTTGGCGAACCAATGGAACCTTGGAAATTACATGCTGCTTATTTTATCATTCTAGGGCTGACCATCAATATACTGGGCCCAAAACTAATTTCCTATTACCAAATGAGCAAAGTCGAGCTATACTCAAAATGAGGTCCCCTTCAGTGACGGAGCCTCGAAGTTTTCTAATTGAAAATATACTTTGATTATCGATATTTTAGTCCGACCCTAACTTAGGCGCATTGCCTCAGAGACACGTAACTCATCGAAGAACAATCATATCTTCGTAGTGAGTAGTTACACAGAGACACTTCATAATATGCTTTGATTACAAGGACGACACGATGATAAAACTACGGAAAGGACAAGCAGCGATGAACCGAAGTTGGCATTGGCTATTAGGCTTGGGCATATTATTTATGCTGCTGGGATTGATTGGTATTAGCCAGGCTGTTGGAGTCACGTTGATCAGTATTTTATTTTTAGGCTTTATGATTATGATCGCGGGCGTCGCTCAATTGGTTGATGTGTTCAAAAGTACCCGATGGAAAGCTTCTTCCTGGCACGCCCTGGTTGGGTTTTTTTATATCCTAGCCGGCGGTCTTGTTATTTTTGATCCCATTCTGGCTTCAACCATTGTTACCTTATTACTTGCTTGGGTTTTCATTATTATCGGCGTGATACGTTTGATAATGGGGATATCCCTTAAGTCAAGCATGAAAGGGTGGTTTTTCTTCTTTCTCAATGGGTTAGCGGCGATCATTTTAGGCATATTAATCATCGCACAGTGGCCACTCAGTGGTTTGTGGGTTATTGGGTTATTAATCTCAATTGAGTTAATCATTTCTGGTTGGACCTATGTTTTTATGGCTTTTGCGATCCGAAGATAAATTTTTCGGCTAAAGACATTGAATTTTTTTGTAACTCACCAAGTACGCCATACTGAACTCAGTGAAGGATCTCCAATTGACTAGGTTTGTGCCTATTTCAGGAAATCCTTTGCTGTGTTTACGAATATTGTTAATGGCGATACCGTCGCTCGGATAGCGTGGAAATTTGAGTTCAGGTTGAACAAAAACCATTTTGAAAAAGCGCTACATACATCGTTATATAAGCATTTTTCACAAAGGTTTTGTCCGAAATGAACCCGGTGTGGCCTTTCCCATCTCCGAAGTGAGTGCTTATTATTTTTCATTCTCTTGTTTTTGATAACGAGAAATGCTATTCATAATTTCTTGATGAGCAGCATCTTTATTTTCCCAACCATCTACTTGAACCCATTTACCCTCCTCTAAATCTTTATAATGCTTAAAGAAATGTTCCAATGTGAGCAAAAATGACTGGGGGAAATCTTGATATGATAGAATGTTGTCATACAATCGACAGTTTTTGCTAATTGGCACCGCCAGTAATTTAGCATCCACCCCTGACTCATCTGTCATTTTCATCATACCAACAACACGTGAGCGCACAACTGAACCGCAAACAACCGGCACCGGGGTTACAACCAATACATCAACCGGGTCTCCGTCCTCTGACAAAGTCTGTGGTATATACCCATAATTGGTTGGATATAACATTGATGTTGATAGAAAGCGATCGACAAACAACACGCCACTGTCTTTATCTACTTCATATTTCACTGGCTGGCCACTCATTGGAATTTCAATGATAACATTTACATCATTGGGTACATCCCGCCCACTATTTACCTTTAACAATCCCATGTTTGATCACCTATATAATTAACGGTGACCAATTATGCTAAAAAAGAAAGTAAAACGCAAAAGTTTAACGTTTGGTAAACGCTGTCTGTTTTCCTAATCTATTCTGACTGAATGGGGTGCAACTCTCGTATAGGCAAATGCTCAACCCTAATGAGACGGAGCCGATCTAAATGAAATTGTTTAATTTCATTTGCACCATGTGTATAATGCAAAACCTTTCTTCCTGTAATTTAGAGTCAATATGTCATGTTTGTTCTGTAAGATAGTCCTAGGCGAAATACCCGCTCGTGTCATCTACGAAGACGCTGACATCATGGCATTTCTAGATATTGTGCCACAAGCACCAACTCATATTTTACTGATTCCCAAAAAACATATTGCAACGATAAACGACATTGCACCACAAGATGAAGATTTACTTAGAAAATTAATTATCAAAGCCAGGGAAATTGCCAGGTTGCAGCAGTTGGAACAATCAGGGTATCGACTCGTATTTAATGTCAATGCAGATGGTGGTCAAACTGTTTACCATATTCATTTACATTTATTGGGTGGAAGACAAATGACATGGCCTCCTGGCTAATTAGAAACAAACCAAACAGACAGATATCATAAATATTGAGAGTGAATACATGCAAAGCTTATATGAAAAATTATTAAAAACCATTGGAGAAGATCCCTGCAGAGACGGCTTGAAAGATACACCT
Organism: Legionellales bacterium; assembly: GCA_027449905.1. Classification (GTDB taxonomy): domain Bacteria; phylum Pseudomonadota; class Gammaproteobacteria; order Legionellales; family Legionellaceae; genus DAIDKT01. The sequence goes on along the minus strand of DAIDKT010000060.1, from coordinate 38,454 downwards.
GAACGCGCAGCCAATGCCTTTCTTTATTTAACCAACGGTTATCAACAAAACTTAGAAGAAATCATTAATGACGCATTGTTTGAGTCCGATATGAATGAGATGGTTATCGTCAAACAGATTGAATTATACTCCATGTGCGAGCATCATTTGTTGCCTTTTTTTGGTAAATGTCATGTGGGATACTTACCGAATGGAAAAGTAGTGGGGCTATCCAAAATTGCCAGGATTGTTGATCACTTTGCTCGTCGCTTACAAATCCAGGAGCGCTTAACCACAGAAATAGCAAACTGCATTAATGAAATTACGGGAGCACGGGGAGTCGCTGTGGTAGTAGAAGCGCAGCATTTATGTGTGATGATGCGTGGTGTTGAAAAACAAGGGTCCATCATGACCACGTCAGTGATGCTAGGAGAAATGCGTAACAACCCTGCTAGTCGAGCCGAGTTTTTAAAATTGATAGACTAGTGCCGCAAATCTTAGAGTCTGTTGGCAATTCATCATCTCAAACCCGACGCCCAAAATCGCGACGTTTTTTTAAGTTCAAGCATGGCTGGGTCAGCAGACACTCACGATGTATCAACCTTCTTCCACCCTTTGAAATCGCTATCCCGACAATCGGGAAAGATAGTTCTGATTAACCGTTGGCCCGCACTTGCGAAATATTTTTCGCAAGTCTACCCAAACGCGTCAATGAACCCTGCTATCAGGTGGTTTGAAGGGAGAAACGATAGCTTACAAAAATGAGTACATTTTTTAACTAATTTTGTCCCATGTCATCTTATTCTGCATCCTTCTTTTAATGATTTCGAAGTTAAAATATGCTTGAATTAGCCCGGCTACTTCTGCACTTTCATTCAAATCCGAACGCGGCTTAAACGTCATAGGACAAATTTAGTGAAACGTTGTACTAGAGAGCGTCATCAATTCGCTCAGAGGAAACCGTGTCTTCTTGAGTACTCGCAGCAGCAGCAGCTTCTTCTGGTTGGGTAGTCACCGGCTTATCTTTCCATTCTAGTTTAACCCGCCCTTGCTTATCAACACCAGCAACAAATACGTCAATACCCTGTCCTTCATGTAAAATTTCTTCTATTTTTTGATCGCGATTAGCACAGATCTGAGAAATATGTAACAAACCGTCTTTGCCCGGTAATAAGTTAATAAATGCGCCGAAATCGACTATTTTACTCACCTTGCCCTGATAAGTTTGTCCGACCTCAACTTCGGCTATCAGTGCCTTGATTTGTCGCTGAGCCTCTTCTAGGGCATCTAGATTTGGGGAGAACAATTGGATAACACCTTGATCATCAATGTCAATGGAAACACCGGTTGTTTCTATGAGGCCTTTAATTGTCACCCCTCCTTTACCAATGATGGTGCGAATTTTATCTTCGGCAACTTTCATGATGACAATACGTGGTGCATGTTCAGACAACTCTTCGCGATGTTCAGAAAGTGCGCGATTCATGACATCTAAAATATGCAAACGTCCATCGCGGGCTTGAGCGAGTGCTTGCTCCATAATTTCTTTGGTGATTCCTTTAATTTTAATATCCATTTGTAATGCGGTAACACCTTTTGACGTACCAGCAACTTTAAAGTCCATATCACCCAAGTGATCTTCATCACCCAAAATATCGGTCAATACGGCAAATCGTTCACCTTCTTTAATCAACCCCATTGCCACACCTGCAACCGGTGCTTTTAAAGGAACGCCAGCATCCATGAGGGCTAAGCTCGCTCCACAAACGCTTGCCATCGAACTAGATCCATTTGATTCTGTGATTTCGGATACCACACGCAATACGTATGGAAATTCCTGTTGTGAAGGAAGAACTGCCATCAGGCTGCGTCGAGCCAGTCGACCATGACCAATTTCTCGTCGTTTGGGGCTGCCGATCTGCCCTGTTTCTCCAACTGAATATGGTGGAAAATTATAATGAAGCATAAATCGATCTTTTGCTTCGCCTTCTAATTTATCTAAGATCTGTGCACTTCTTTCGTTGCCCAAAGTTGCAACAACAATGGCTTGTGTTTCGCCACGGGTAAATAAGGCAGACCCATGGGCGCGATCCAAGATTTTAGTTCGGATAGAAATTGGGCGCACCGTTTGTCGATCACGACCATCAATCCGTGGTTCACCATCCAAAATACGGTTTCTGACATAAGTTTTTTCAATGGTTTTAAACTCTGCTTCAATGTCAGCGGAGGTTAAATCGGCTTGTTCAGCAATCAACGTATTAGAAACCTGTTGTCGAAGCTCAGCAAGACGTTGATAACGCTGTTGTTTGTCTTTTTGCAAATAAGCTGTGGCTATTTCATCAGCCGTTATGGCCTGGACTCTTTGACGTAAATCAGTTTGTGCCTTGGCATCAGCCCAGTTCCAGGCTACCTTACCAACTTCTTTCGCTAACTCATTAATCCCTTTAATGACACTTTTCATCATTTCATGACCAAACAGGACGGCCCCTAACATGATCTCTTCGCTCAACTCGCTTGCCTCTGATTCCACCATCAAAATCGCATCGTCTGTTCCAGCCACGACTAAATCCAACGCCGATGTTTTAAGTGCAGTTGGGCCAGGATTTAGTAAATAAATACCATCTTGATAGCCAACACGCGCACCGGCAATCGGACCATGAAACGGAAGGCCTGACATCGCCAGCGCCGCCGATGCGCCGATCATCGCCACAATATCAGCAGGTACTTCTGGATTAAGTGACATCACTGTTGCAATAATTTGTACTTCATGGTGAAAATTATCTGGAAACAAAGGTCGTAGCGGCCTATCGATTAAACGCGAACGTAGGGTTTCTTCTTCACTCAGTCGCCCCTCCCGTTTGTTGTACCCACCCGGAATTTTCCCGGCAGCGTAGGTTTTTTCTTGATAAACAACCATGAGCGGAAAGAAATCATTTTTTTCCGCGCCATCTTTCTTGGCAACAACAGTAACCAGCACCTGTGTGCCATTCATCGAAGCAAAAACAGCCGCATCTGCCTGTCTCGCTATTTCACCAGTTTCTAAAACAAGGATGTGCTCGCCGAAGCGTATCTGATTGGTAATTTTGGCCATTTTTGTTACCTCTTAAGAAAGGGAGTATAAAATAAAAAGGCGCATGGATATCTCTACTATCCTAGAAAAAGCAGCTAAACCCTACCAAGAAGGCCTATTGAACTGCTATTTACGTTTTTTCTAGGATTATTGAATATACCGTGCGCCTTCAGGAAAATAGGTACTCATCATTGAAAAAAATAACCGGTGTGTGAACAACATAAAATCTTTGATTTAGCATCTTGTCTTTTATGCATCTTTCAATGATTTCATGTTGTCTAACCACTAGTAAGAATCTCTCAGACCAAGACTTTTAATTAAAACACTATACCGATCTAAATCTCTATTCTTCAAATATTTCAAAAGCTTACGTCTTTTGTTGACCAAAGCTTGTAAACCACGACGCGAATGAAAATCTTTTTTATGCTGTTTGAAATGTTCTGTTAAATATTTAATTCGAGCAGTCATCAAAGAAACTTGCACTTCTGAAGAACCCGTATCTCGATCAGAACGTTTAAATTCATTAATAATATCAGTTGTTTGCACGCTATTGAGCGTCATTGTATACTCCCCACCTTAAATTATACTCTTGGCTAACGAGTTTTCTCTTTGATGCCATAACAAAAACAAGTATAAACTCTTTACCATAAAGCGGCATATATTACCAAGGTAGTGAGGAATAAACAAGAGTCATGACATGCAATCAATATTTAAATCGCTTGCCATCGAACAATTAAGACGCGGCCAGTTTCAACCGCGACAACAATTTGATGAAGCAGGACTGAAGGAATTAGCAAGTTCCATTCAAACACAGGGGTTAATCGAACCACTCATTGTGCGCCAACTATCCGAGGGTCAATATGAAATTATTGCCGGTGAACGGCGGTGGCGAGCTGCCATGCTGGCCGGTTTAAAAACGGTATCTTGCATCATTAGAAATTATACTGACCAACAGGCGGCAGCAGTTACTTTAATTGAGAATATCCAGCGAGCTGATTTAAATTTAATCGAAGAAGCATTGGGGTATCAACGATTAACACAGGAATTTCACTTCAGTCAGGCAGAGGTTGCGATTTTAATCGGTAAATCTCGCAGTCATATTGCCAATATTCTTCGCTTATTATCGCTGTGTGATGATATTCAATCATTGATTCGCGATCAACAATTATCGCTCGGGCACGCCAGAGTGTTGGTGGGACTTCATCCTGATAAGCAACGAGCCCTTGCAAACCAAACTATTCAGCAGCATTGGTCAGTACGGCGACTAGAACAAGCGGTTCGAAATAGAAAACAAAACCATCTTTTTTCTCCTAGTATTCCCCATGATTGTGATAGAATTTATTTAGAAAATGCCTTAGCAGAATATATCGGGGCCCCGGTTGAAATTACAAGTTTTCCAGATCAAACCGGTGTAGTCAAAATTAAATTTTATAATCATGATACCCTCACCGGGCTTCTCGAGCGTATGGGCATGTTCTATGAAGATTAAATATTAACTTTGATGGGCGCAAGCATGGAAAGATATTTTGGACGCGTACCTAAGGACACACAATGAAAAGGACCCTCTCGTTTTTGTTCACCTGCCTTCTGTTGACTCATGCATATGCAACCAGTTTACAAAAACCCATAGATCAGATGATAAATCGAATTGATCCCAACATTAACATGGGGATGATGGTCTTTGATTTAAACACAGGTGAAACACTATACCAACGTAATGAGGGGCATACGTTTATACCCGCCAGCAATATGAAATTATTTTCAGATGCTGCTGCATTGCTTGTTTTGGGTCCTGATTACCATTTTCAAAACAAGCTTAGTACCGACGCTGTATCTCTAAAGCAGGGAACTTTAGAAGGGTCGATTTATTTGTATTTACCTGGCGATCCGTCTTTTAGTCAAGATAACTTGAAATCGTTATTTAATCAATTAGCAACATGGGGCATTCAACGTATTCAAGGGAATGTGGTGATAGTCAGTGATCATCACCATATTAACCCACATGCCCCCGGCGTTGTTTCCAAAGATTTAACTTATAGTTATGGTGCACCCATTGCGCCTCTCATCATCGATGAAAATCGTGTCACAGTTACCATTAATCCGTCTTATCGATCAGGTGAAATGGCAATTGTTGAATATTCCGCCCCTTCAAATAGTTTTATCTTGGATAATCAAGTGAAAACGGTATCTGGACAACGTTGTGGAATAAGTCTCAGAACAACGGAAGAGAATCATCTAGTCGTGCGTGGTTGCATTGATCAAGGTCAGGGCTCGATTCAAGGTCGGATCCCCATCCGAAATCCATTGGCATATGCCCAGGCACTGATCAAAAGTGAATTGGCGCATCTAAATATCACTTTAAATGGCGATGTTTTACTTGGACAATCACCAGGCTTCACCATGCTCTTGGCCACCCATGACTCAAAACGTATCACCCAATTAATGGCAGATACTTTAAAACCATCTGACAATTTATATGCTAACAGCCTATTTTTACACACAGCAAAAACAATCTATGGATCACCTCTCAATTGGCAAGAAGCTCAGCCCATTGTAAAAAACTTCCTGCAACAACAAACGGGCATTAATTTACAAAATGCGACGTTAATCGATGGTTCCGGATTATCTCGTCAAGATTTAATAACGCCAGAACAAACCGTTAATTTATTAAGGTATTTATATGACCGCTTCCCATTGGCTTATGAGTATATAGCCGCATTGCCGATTGCGGGACAGGATGGTACTTTACTGAAACGTTTTCGAAAACCAAATCAACGCGGATTTCTTCGTGCCAAGACTGGCTCGATGACCGGAGTCATTGGTTTATCTGGTTATCTATACACAGCCAATGCCCATACATTGGCATTCGCTATTTATGTGAATACCCGACCAGGAACGGCCCCCTCTATTGCAGGGCGATACCACAGCATGGTGGATATGTTATGTGATTTTCTCTTGCAGCAGCGACCAAGCCGCTTACGCATCTCATTGACACCTTTTGCACATGCACGCGTGGCTTATCAACAGCATGCATCTCAAACCGATAAAACACGGGCCACCCATGCTAAATGGCGTCAGATAGAGTTTGCTTTGAAGCACGAACTCAAAAATCAAGCTATTTCAATCATATTTAGAAATGAGCAGTTAGTACTGATTGATCATGGTGCGGATATAAACAAAGTGTGGTCAGTTTTGCAAACTGTCAGAAAAAAATATCCTTTCGCTGTTGCTTTAGAAAGTACAACATCCCCAACAAATACAAAACCTCAACTGCTTTGGATTAATAAAACGAATAACGATCAAAAACGTACATGGACGTTGCAGGAAATAGTCTGGTCCTAAACTCATTTTCCTGCAACCTAGCTCAACGTTTCACTCTAGGGTCTGTTGACAAATCATGTCTCGACGACCTGCGGCTTGTCCGCAGGATTCATCATGAACTATCGCTGTGCGATTATCTTTCGCATAAAGCAAGATCTCTGGTTCCCGCGAACAAGTCGCGGGACGTCGGTTTTCAAAAGATGAATTGTCAACAGACCGTAATTTTACCCCGTAAAAAGATAAAAAATAAATCAATCACTGTACAAACATAACCCAGAAGTGTATAATTTGGTCTTAGTCGTCAAGCAGGATTATAAAAATGGTCGAGATTACTTGTTGCGCATGCCTCAGTGAGGAAGGACAGTATTTGATCGCTATATGCCACAATACTTCGGCCAATATGGTTAAGTTAAAATTATTATCTGCCCAGGTAGAAAATATTACACACGCTAATATTCAAATTATACGATCATCACTAAAATCAGAAGAACCAGCTGATATAATTATCGCAGATTGTTTGCTTGAAGCAGTTTCATTTCTTAATGGGCGCGAAGGGAGTATACAAGAGCTTATCTATTTTGGTGACGTTAATTTATCCAAACCTGGCGGTGAAGAATACCCCCCTTTGTTAATGAATCAAAAATTATTTGCAAGTCAAGTCAAGAATCCCTTTACCGCTTGTAAATTGATCAAAAGAATTTTGGTCTCCGCTGACCAAAAGATTGTCGATAATGCACAAAAAGAAGTTGTATTGTTAGATTTCAATCAGCCGTTAAACTACGATCAAATTGATTTGCCACCAGTCATCGATAATTTTTTGTCTAAGGATGCCAAACTATACATACCTGTACACCTGACTGATCGTCGTTTCATTGATTCACTCATGAACTATCATCAAGAAATGAATGACTATGAACACAGAGATTATGATTTTAAAAGCTATATCCACCGCATACAAAATAATCTCGAATTTATTTTTGGTGACAAAGGCCAGCCACTTACTTTTGATTTCATGAAAGAATTAAAAATAAATTTTGGCGAAAAATCAGTTGCGTATGAAGCAATTACGGATCATAAAATGTCGCCGAACAAAGCGACTTTACTATCTTTCGCCACTTCTTATTTGATGCCGCCACCGATAAAAAATAAGCTATTGAATCAAGGGGATTTAGCATATCGGCAATATTCAGTGATTTCTGTTGGTCAGTTTGACCACGAACAACTAGGTACATTTTTTATGGAGCTAATCCTAGATCAAGCCCCTCTCTTTGCGGAATGTTTAGAAACTTTAACACAGATAAATCACGTTTCAAGCGAGCTATTAAAAAAGCTAGTTCTCTTTAAAAGTAATCAAGAGAGCCTTTTAGATTTTACCATCAATTTTTATGATCTTGTGAAGATAACTGGTGATACAGAAATCACCGATGCGGTTGATGAAATGATGCGGAATCTCGAATGCTTGATAGTCTTATTGGAAAACAAACCACAGCAAATTCGTCAATTGCAGGAAAAATTCGAAGATTTTAGCCTAAGCGTTTTTGGTTTCACCGAGGAGCAGAGCAGAAAAAAAGTATTATCCTATACATTTTTTTCAGATAGTTCAGATAGTGCTAAGGAAACTACGTTGACAAACGACGGGAGAGATCTCAACAACAGCATAGATTTTTTTGAGTTTATATGATGGGGCCTCCAAACTGATATAATCATATAGACACCGTTTTGTTGTAACACGAAATTGAATCAACATGAATACAGCTTCATACACAGCGCTTCATATGTGAACTTTTACGTGCCTTTGTAAAACTATCAACTCATGACTCATCTGGTTTAGTTTATCCATCAACTCAAGGGCTAATACGACACCAGGGGTGTTAATACCCAGATCTGACAGTAAATGGTAGGCTGATTGAATACGATGGATCATGGTCACATCAAAGTTCATTTGCTTAGTCGGACATACCACTTCGGGTAATAAGCCGTGCTCTAAGAGGTCCATCAATACCGTTTCAGGAATACCCTGGTTTTCACAAACTTGCGTAAATGAGATAGTAGTCTGTTCATCTACTAATATTCCCATCGTAATGGTACTTTTAGCCATGACTATTCTCCTAGCTTGTGTCGTGGATTAAATGGCATCTCTTGCGCCATTTTTTGATACAGTTCTTTTCCTGCTTCCGTGGTCGGTTGCGGTATCATGATTTTTAATAAAATATATTGATTTCCTGGTGGGTTTCCGGGTAAACCACGTTGCTTCAAACGTAATTTTTGCCCCGCTTGTGAATGCGGGGGAATTTTTAAATCGACATTTCCTGCTAACGTTGGCACAACAATGGTAGCACCAAGCGCCGCTTCCCAGGGTGTGATAGGAATCGTAAGATAAATATCCTGTTCGACCACATCGAATATTGGATGCCGCTCAACCTGAATGGTGATATACAAATCACCGGGTTTCCCATTAGCCAATATCGCCGGTTCTCCCTTACCAGCCAAACGTATTTTTTGGCCGGTTTTAACCCCCGCCGGTATTTTGATCCTAAGCGTTTGATGACTGCCTTTATGATGACGGGAAGAGATGTCAACATCCTTAACCACACCGTGAAACGCCTCTTCTAAACTAATGGCAATAGATCCGTGTATATCAGCTCCTCCTCGAGGTTTATCATGAAAAGCGCCTGCTCCAAAAAGTGTTTCAAAAATACTGGCATCAATTCCAGCTGATCCGTAGACATCACCTCCAGCATGCGACCACGACCCACCAAAAGGTGAGCCAGTTGCCCCTGCTCCCTGGAATGGTGAATCAGCCGCTCCGTATTGATCATATATTTTTCGCTTTTCTGGGTCTTTTAATATTTCATACGCTTCGCCTAATTCTTTAAATTTTTCTTCTGCCCCCGCCTCTTTGTTAAGATCTGGATGATATTTACGAGCTAGCCGTCGATAGGCTATTTTAATTTCTTGCTCCGAAGCCTCGCGTTTTAAACCCATTACTTGATAATAGTCCTTTGGCTTCATAATAAATTCCATCTTAATTGACGTTATCTAGTGCTGTACTTGCTCAATATATCGCCTGCATGTCAGCGGACGATCTAAATAATTTATATATTGCCGCGTACCACCCGTTCCAGTAATAACCAAAGATCCATAGTTAAACATGGTACCAATCATTGATTGTCGAATATCAATGCTTTCTATCTTATTCATCGCAAGATCTAATGTTTGCTGAACAAATATCCCATTACATAAAATAACATGGCCTTTTTTGATAATCAAAAAAGAGCTCTGATAAGTTAACCATATGATCAATTCCCAAATAAAGGCAAAAAACATCACCAGGGAACTTGGCAACCTCATAATCGGATATTTTAAACTGAGAAAAACACCAAAACAAAAAATAATCACCGGCCAAGCAAATAAAATCCAATGGAGGTGGCCCCGATATATAATGTCAGTATCAGTTTTAATCTCTTGCATATTTATCCTTGGTTCTGTAGTTCAGGCGCTTACCAGTTGTATATATAGATCCAATGCAGTATGCTCGTAAGTATGACTCTTGGATATACCCAAGATTATATGCTTTATTATTCGGAATTAACCGATTGTCAATTGACCCGAATATACTGGGATATTTCACATAAGGAAAGTAATTTAATAAATCTATGCGCCATATTACCCATTATTTAAATCCCAAACTAACCGACATTTATCTTCATACAACAAGGATTGAAGAAATACATCGGCATATTGTTCATTTTCTTCCAGAACATTTGAAGGACCATTTTTCAGTTGGTAGTTTTCGAAATGGTTGCTTGATATTGGTCACAACTGATGCTGTTTGGGCGTCACAACTGCGATTTATGTTACCGGAATTACGCGACAAATTACGTATGGACGCAAAATTTCACCAGTTAGCGTCGATAAAAATTAACATTGATAGCATTCAATCAAAGCCAGCTGCAAAGGCGATAAAATCGAAACCGGTTTTACCGTCCCCATGGCAAACAATCCTAAAATTGCTATCCAAATAGCAACTTTCCAATTGTTAGCAGACGCTAAAATTAAGCTACAACTACCTCAGACAAATTATCCGGCAAGGCTGAGTAGCCGTCGGAATCAAGATAAGTATATTCCCAAGCGTCCTGAGTCGCCATGAGTTTTCTTAATAATTTGTTGTTTAATTCATGGCCAGATCGATAGCCTTCAAAAGCACCAATGAGACTCGACCCGAGAAGGTACAAGTCACCAATCGCATCAAGCACTTTATGTTTGACAAACTCATCATCAAAACGCAAACCATCTTCATTAATGACACGATAATCATCAACGACAATCGCGTTATCTAAACTACCACCATTGGCTAAACCCGCTTTCCTGAGTTTTTCATAGTCAGACAAAAAACCAAATGTCCTAGCTCTACATACTTGTTTGATATAGGATGTTGTTGAAAAATCAAAAACAGCAGTTTGTGGTTTACTATTAAAAACGGGATGATCAAAACCAATTTTAAATGAAACACGATATCCATCATGTGGCATGAATTGAACATATTTACCACGTTCTTCAACACGCACCGGCTTCAAAACTCGAATATAGCGTTTTCTTGCGTTTTGCTCACGAATACCTGCGGATTGAATTAAAAAAACAAAAGGTGCGGCACTGCCATCCATAATTGGAATTTCAGCTGCGTTGATGTCAATATAAGCATTATCAATCCCTAAACCTGCTAGAGCAGATAACAAATGCTCGACTGTAGCAACCTTCGCACCACGGTGCTGCAAGGAAGTACAAAGCATGGTATCGCAAACATGTTCATATGACGCGGGGATTTCAATTATCGGGTCCAAATCTATTCGTCTAAATACAATACCCGTATTTGTTGGTGCGGGACGCAAAGTGAGAAGAACTTTATCCCCAGAATGAAGACCTACCCCTGTCGCTTGAATCAACTTATTTGGAGTTCTTTGTTTTGTCATTCAATACTCACCTTATATCGTCTCCCTGATACGAATGTTTCACGGAAAGCTTAGCAATAATTTTTCGATCTCGCAAACAAATTAAAAAGGAATTATTAAATTTTTATCAATCTCATACAACTGCGCTTTAAAATCAGCTTGAATTTGCGACAAACTAACATCATCTTGTGCTTCGAAGCGAGCGACCAAACAAGGGGTTGTATTTGAGGCGCGGAGCAAGCCCCAACCATAAGGATACTCGACTCGAATACCGTCAATCGCAATCAGCTGCGCATTGGGAAAGCGAGCTTGTTCGGTGAATATTTGCATGAAAGAAAATTTATGTTCCTCGAAAATCGGAATTTTAATTTCCGGTGTATTCACGCTATTGGGGATTTTAAAAAATTGATCACTAATAGAGTCAGTCGCTTGGCTCATAATCTCTAACAAACGACAAGCGCTATACAGCGCATCATCAAAACCATACCATCGATCTTTAAAGAAAATATGTCCGCTCATCTCACCAGCAAGCACCGCTTGCTCGTCTTTCATCACTTGCTTAACAATTGAATGACCCGTCGGACACATTCTTGGGACGCCACCCACTGCGCGAATCACCTGAGCCAAATGGCTGGAACATTTCACATCATAAACAATCGCTTCACCCGGATGATGTTTCATGACATGAGGAACATAGTACATTAGCAATCGATCAGGCCAGATTAACTCGCCTAAATTCGTTAAAAGGCCCAAACGATCGCCATCTCCATCGAATGCCAAACCAATATCTGCCTGGTGGTGTATCACCATCTCTTTCAAATCCATCAAATTGGCTTCGATGGTTGGATCTGGATGATGATTGGGAAAACGCCCATCAACATCGCAGTATAACTCGATAACCTCACAACCTAATTCACGAAAAACCAACGGCGCTATCACGCTTGAAATCCCATTGCCACAATCCACCACTATTTTTAATGGTCGACTCAATTTGATATCACTCAAAATACGGTCCGTATAGCCAGGTAATATATCAAACTGCTGATAATGTCCTTGCCCAGAGAGAAATGAACCTGCGGTGACAATATCAAATAGTTGTTGAATGTGTTCTTGGGCTAGTGTTGTGCCCGCTAGCACCATTTTAATTCCATTATATTCAGCTGGATTATGACTTCCCGTTATCATCAATCCACTATCAATCCCATAAACACAGGTAGCATAGTAAACAACGGGTGTCGGCACAGCCCCTAAATCAACCACATCTATGCCGCTATCTAATAAACCGCTAATCAAGGCTTTAGCGAATGCGTCACTGGTTAAACGACCGTCACGCGCAACCAAAACGCTGGATCGATTCAACTCACGCAGACGAAAACTAATTGCCTTAGCAATACTGTAAAAAGCATTTTCATCCAATTGGGTACCAACAATACCGCGAATATCATAAGCACGAAATACACTGCGATCAATTGGTTGTGCCAGATAAGCCATCATGCCCTCCCTGAACTGCCAAATCCGCCTTCACCGCGACTGGTCTCTGAAAAAGAATCGACCAGGGCAAACTCAGCCCGAATAATCGGCAGAAAAACCAGTTGCGCAATCCTTTCACCGGGTTGTACTGTAAAATGTTCTACATTTCTATTCCAACAAGAGATTTTCAGCTCCCCTTGGTAATCAGCATCAATCAGCCCTACCAAATTACCTAATACAATTCCGTGCTTATGTCCCAAGCCGGATCGAGGTAATATCACGGCAGCCACATAAGGGTCTGCTATGTGAATAGCTAATCCTGTTGGCAACAGAACTGTTTCTTGAGGCCCAATCTGAATTGGCTCATCGATACAAACACGTAAATCAAGACCAGCAGAGCCAGGCGTGGCATATTGAGGCAGCTCAATTGTCTGACCAACTCGCGGATCAAGTAATTTAATTTTGATAGATAAAGGCATTGGTATCCCTTTCATATTTAATGAGCGATATTCTGCCGATTTATTTAAAAAATTGCAATCAGTTTAGGGTCTGTTTCTCTGTAAATCAAACAGCAACTTTTGTTGCGAAATGGCCCTTAATCTTTCAGTTTTTTTGCCAAGTATTGGATAATATTCCCAGCTAAACGAACTTTGTGCATCAATTTAAAATCAATTTGATCTTGCTTGCTTAATATGGTTACTTGATTTTGATCACAATCAAAACCAAGGTTATCTCCAACCTGATTGGCAATGATCATGTCTAATTTTTTAGTCACCAACTTTTCGCGGGCATGTTCAATCACCTGGTTGGATTCGGCTGCGAAACCGACCACGAAAGATGATTGACCACTCGTTACGACTGCCGTCAAAATATCTGGTGTTTTTTGCATGGTCCACGATAAGGTGGCTCTGTCTTGTTTTTTAATTTTTTCGGATGCTGACTCAATGAACTGATAATCAGCCACTGCGGCCGCACCAATAAAAATCATACCTGGAGTCAATTGATCCATAACGGCAATATACATGTCTTGAGCTGAGTTTACTGGGTAAAAAGAAACGCCTGGGGGGGGAGTTAATGCGCTAGGCCCACTGACTAAACTAACCTGAGCACCTGCAATAACCGCAGCGCGTGCTAAGGCATAACCCATTTTCCCCGAACTTCGATTACTCATGTATCGCACCGGGTCAAGCATCTCTCGGGTAGGCCCCGCTGTGATTAAAATTTTTTGACCGGCTAAGATCTGCCTGACATGATATAGACGCAACGCATCTATAATGTCCTCAACTTCACTCATTCGACCCAAACCAAATTCACCACAAGCTTGTGAACCCTCACCTGGCCCCACAATCATCACCCCACGATCCATTAGTAACTGGCAATTCGCTTTGGTTGCTGGATGTGCCCACATGCTGCGATTCATTGCTGGACAAATAATCACGGGAGTTTCTGTTACCAGATAAAGTGTGGATAAAAGATCATCTGCTAAACCATGGGCCATTTTAGCCAGACAATTAGCCGAGGCTGGCGCTATCAGTAAATAATCAGCCCATCGCGCTAATTCAATATGACTCATGGCTCGTTCCGCTTCAAAATCCCATAATTCGGTCCGTACCGCCTGTCCGCTCAATGCTTGCAATGTCAGGGGAGTAATAAACTGTTCTGCGGATGCGGTCATCACCACCCGAACAGTGGCGCCAAGATTCGTCAATTCGCGAACTAAAAAAGCCGATTTATAAGCAGCAATGCCACCACAAATACCCAACACTATCTTTTTATTCTCAAAATCCTGCATAGCCCACTCTCATAATTAGCTGCCGACGGCGTCCTGATTTTATCAGTTTAAATACATAAATACAGCCAGCGATGGACGTGTCATTCATCAAGAATTGACAATCCAGATGTTGACGCCTCGTTAGAAATTCCCGCCCCAAACAACCATCCTAAAAAACGTAATCGAGTCGTAGTAGAATTAACTGTGTTTTTTAGGATCATCTTTTTGAAGGACTGGTAAAAACACTTTCTTAAAGGATTAGAATCGATTATGATCGTGAAAAGGATGAAATTCACTTCGATTTTCAAATTACCATCCTAAATTCGACAATTCAATCCTTATAATAGCAGCCAATATGCTTAAGTACTCAACTTGCGAATTTAAGATTCTAGACAAGAAGAAAAATGGATATAATTCAGCAATTAAGGGACAATATAGAGTTATCGGTTTTAGCAAAACATCAATTACTTCAAGATGTTGATAGCTTGACTGAATATCAAGAGGCTGTGCAAACCATCATCGATCGTTATAAACAAGGTGGTCGTTTATATATCGCCGGCAATGGTGGATCTGCCGCAGACGCTCAGCACTTGGCAGCAGAGTTTGTAAGCAAGCTGGCCAAAGACCGTGCTCCGCTGCCAGCAGAAGCATTGACCGTAGACAGCTCTATTTTAACCGCTATTGGCAATGATTATGGTTATGATTTCATTTTTTCTAGACAGCTCACCGCAAAAGCCACAATAAAAGATATTTTTTTAGGTATCACCACCTCCGGGCAATCACCAAACATTCTCAACGCACTCAATACCTGCCGTGCGATTGGGATACCCAGTGTTGTGTTTTCGGGACGAGATGGCGGAAAGGCCAAGAGCTTGGCTGATTTTTGTATTGTAGCCCCCGGTCTGGCAACCAGCACTATTCAAGAACTACATATCATGCTGTCCCACACGCTCTGTGAGTTGGTAGAAAAAGCTATTTTTGGCGAGGCGGTTTCGTCATTATCGGCTTGATAAAATTGAACCTAATCGCCAACTTTTGATACTTTTTTTTAAATTAGGCAACATCATCCATTAAAACCGAGGTATTTTCTATGAGTTATCACATTCTCGTCACCGGCGGCGCCGGTTATCTAGGCTCAACGTTGGTTCCAGACCTATTGAGCCAAGGACACAAAGTCACCGTTCTCGATAACTTTATGTTCAAACAAACAAGCTTGCACCATGTATGTCATCATGCCGGTTTCAAAATTGTAAAGGGCGATATCCGAGTCGAAAGTACGATCGCGCCGTTATTGAAAGAAGCTGATATTGTGATTCCTTTAGCAGCGCTGGTTGGTGCTCCCCTTTGCAATATCGACCCAGTTGGTGCCACGACTATCAATCACGACGCCATCATGTTGATGTTAAAATTAATGTCAAAAGAGCAACGTGTTTTAATGCCAACCACCAATAGCGCTTATGGGACAGGCGGCGAAAATAACTTCTGTACAGAGGAGTCGCCCCTTCGCCCGATTTCACTTTATGCCAAAGAAAAAGTGAAGGTCGAACAAATTTTAATGGAGCGTGAAAATGCCATCAGCTTTAGATTAGCCACCGTATTCGGTATGTCTCCCCGTATGCGCATTGACTTGCTGGTGAATGATTTTACCTATCGAGCGGTTCATGATCGGTTTATTGTATTATTCGAAAGTTCATTTAAACGTAATTATATCCATGTGCGAGATGTATCTAGAGTGTTTCAACATGGTATTGATAATTTTGATCACATGAAAGGTCAAATCTACAATGTGGGCCTATCAGATGCCAATGTTTCCAAAAAAGAACTATGTGAACGAATTCAAAAACAACTGCCTGACTTTGTGGTCATTGATGCGCCAGTTGGTGTCGATCCGGATCAACGCAATTATGTTGTCTCAAATGCTAAAATCGAGTCAACCGGATTTAAACCAATGATGTCATTGGATGCTGGCATTTCCGAGCTCATCAAAGGTTATGTCATGATGAAAAATACGCAGTATAGCAATGTATAAGTTGATAGCACGGAACAAAATGAGTGAAACGTTGTACTGGTGCCTCGTCAACGTTAAATCTTGGGGTTGGCGCTTAGATTGCGTTCAGATTTAAAGGATTTTATTAGGTTAGGCAAAAAGCGCCGGACTAGCAGGGCTAATTCGAGTATTTTTGCCTAATAAAATCGTTTAAAGATGAATGCAAGATCAGATGTTAACCCCCAAGATTTCATGTTGACGAGGCAGTAGCCTTTTGAGGTAGATTATCTAAGTAAACGATTGACGAAGGCAATACTCAACGCCGAAATCAGTAGTGTCAGATGAATAGCCACTTGCCAACCTACTGCGTTGTTCGTGTACTGGGAAGGGTCAATAAATGTGCGCAATAGGTCAATAGATGAGACACCGATTAATCCTAAAGCTAATTTGACCTTCATCGTTCCCGTATCAAGATGATTAAGCCATTCAGGCTGATCGGGATGTTTTTCCAAATCAAGATTTGATACAAAGTTTTCATATCCGCCCATGATGACCATGATTAACAAATTTGCAATCATCACAACGTCAATTAACTCTAACACTTCAAGCATCATTTGACTATCAGAACTGGCATGCAGATGAGTAATGAGCTCTAATAGCGCAAGTATAAATCGATAGGCATAAGCAGCTAAAATAAAAATTAAACCCAGGTACATGGGTGCTTGTAGCCAACGACTGATGAAAATCACCCGGTTAATTTGATTTCGAATATTATGCGCATAAAGCTTTCGTTTCTTGATATCCCTAAATATCATTTCATCATTCCTTGCAATAAAAAATGTATCTATTCACCACAAATCTTGACGCCCGGCGAAACGTCAGATTTGAGTACCGGTTGAACGATGCTGAATAGTAACTAAAAAAATAACACTTTAAAAAATAAATGAGAGCCGGTCACCAACGACTCCTCTCCTCGCTGAATGTCAGGAAAGTCTTGGATTAATTTACAATGAGCCGCACAGATTTACAAGCTTTTGAGAAACCAGATCTAGGTCAGCGATCGATTAAAAATCGATCGCTGACCTAGCCCTTATACGAAAATAGAGCTCCGTTTTATTTGACTCTCTATCGTTCTTTTTGGCACAGCCATTGCATCAGCATATAACTGTAGTAATGATGTAGCACTTTGAGCCCAATCAAATTGATGAGCTTGTGCGATTGAGGCCAATTTCATACGCTCCCGCTCAAGCGGTTGGCCAGACAGTAACAGCATCGTTTGCGCCCAACTTTCTATATCAAGTGGATCAAGTAACACCGCTGCACTCCCGGCTACTTCGGGAATTGAAGAGGTTTTTGACGTGATGGTCGGTGCACCAAATTGCATGCCCTCTAGTACCGGCAAGCCAAATCCCTCAAATAAAGAAGGATAAAGACTCGCATAGCAATTGCGATAGAGCCAAATGAGCTCCTCATCAGAAACATATCCTGTCATGATGATATTTGCTTCGAACCCTAACGACTGAATCTGTCTTTTAAAATCATCCATCAACCAACCTTTGCCACCCGCAAAGACAAGTGGCATCGGTTTACCTGCGAGTTGAAGATATCGAACATAGGCGTCGACGAGACGCTTTTGGTTTTTTCGTGGCTCCATCGTACCAACTGAAAGCCAGAATTCATTCTCAGAAACACCAACTAAAGATTTAGGGCGGCTTCCAATCATTGTCATATCAGCAAATCTTGAGCAGGGATAAATTACACGTATTCTGTCCTGGGGGAAATGGGGGAAAATTTCTAAAAAATGCTCCCGAGATGCCTTAGATATCGCAACGATCCAATCGGCAAAAAGTGATGCCCGAAACACACCTTGATAGCAGCCCAAACGATTGGTTTCAGTTGTCCAACTAGGGTCTACAACAAATCCCATATCATAAAAGGTATAAATCAGGCGACTGGATTTTAACTGCATAGGGCACCAAAAATTATTGGCATGAATAATATCAGGTAGCTGCAACTTGTCTTCCAAAAGGTCCTGTCGCCAAAAATTGTCTGATTTTTGCCGGGAAACATAGCGCGGACCGTATTTTCCCTTTTTATATGGATTTCGAGTCGGCATAAACCGATCAAAATAAAAGTCACCAAAAGTTGGATAAAGTGAAAATAGCGTGGTGGGGGAAATTTTTATCATAGATTGAATCAAAGCATGGGCGTAAAAACCACATCCCGCTTTGTTCGATCCAGTCTGAGAAATATCAAATCCGATATGCTTTATTGTCGGTGGCGTTATAAAGTTTTGACTGATCACAAATGTTGGCGTTTATTTGGTATATATCTGGCCATGCTATCATGCTTCATATGGGAAGGCTACTGCTATCGTGCGTAAACTATGGGTAAATCTGACCAGCGAGTTGTATAATTGGGGGTTTTTATTTTTCGCTTCATCAACCAGCTTTGTTGTACCCCTTCCGCCGCCAATCGAATAGTGCGTTGTCCATATTTCTCATTAATACTATCCATCAATGCCATCACTTGACAGGACTTTAGTTGCTCCGCTGGAGAAATTGAATCAAATAAATTCAACTGCTGTTGATTTCGGTGCACCAAATCAGTAAATATAACACCGCACTTATGATAATAAATTCCAGGCTTATATATTTGCTTTAAACACAAAAGCGCTGCTCGCGTCAAATAACGTATGTCATCAGAGCGGTGAATCAACCGAAAACCAACTGAATTGGTGTATCCTTCCAAATCCTGTCTAAATGGGTTCGACCTGATAAAAATCGATAGATGTTGGGTTCGTAACTCATGTTTTCTCAACTTGCCCCATGCAGTCGCACAATGAAAGCTGATCGCCTCTGTTAAAGCTTGATAATCAGTTTGTAATGCGCCAAAAGAGCAGGAAGATATAATGGATTTTTTTACATCATCCGTATCTAGCACTGACAAGCAAGGTTGACCATTCAGCTCCATGATGGTACGCAACAAACTGACACCAAACTTTTTTCTTGCCAGCCGATAATCTAAATGCGTCAAATCCTTGGCTGTATGAATGCCCATCGAATTGAATTTTTTCACACCTTGATGACCCACCCCCCAAACATCACCAACTGCAATTTTATCAAGCCAATCACGTTGATTGGTTATATTAAATACCGGGATTGACAATTTATTTTTTGCAGTATGATTTGCTAATTTAGCCAACGTTTTAGTCGGTCCAATTCCAATCGATGTAGGTATGCCGGTATATTGCAGAATATTCTGCTGAAGCTTCATACAAAACTTATCGATCAGATCAGGCGACATGGTCGATAAATCTAAAAAAGCTTCGTCAATCGAATAAATCTCGGCTTGCGGCCAGCTATCTTGAATTACTCGCATCACGCGATCAGATAAATCACCATATAATGTATAATTAGATGAAAAAACGTTTACTTGATGTTGTTTACATAATGCCCTTACTTTAAAAAATGGCTCCCCCATTTTCAATCCCAAGGCTTTTGCTTCATTTGAGCGCGCAATAATACAACCATCATTATTGGACAGTATCAGAATTGATTGATCTGCGAGATCAGGGCGAAACAAGCGTTCGCAACTGGCATAAAAGTTATTACAGTCGACCAACGCTAGCATTATTTAGTCTCATGGATAACGTACGTGACGACACCCCAGATCACAAGCTCATGAGTATCCTTGATGTCAATGGGTTTATAATTCTTATTTTCAGGTAACAATTGTACTCGTCCCCCTTGTTTCGATAAGCGTTTGACCGTTAACTCCCCATCAATCGCAACAATCACTATTCGTCCATGTACAGGCTCTATGCTTCTATCGACAATCAGCATGTCACCCGAATGAATCCCCGCATTTTTCATCGAATCACCCGATACTTTAACAAAGAAAGTAGCTGCTGGATGCTTGATTAAATGCGTGTTTAAATCTAACTTACACTCCAAATAATCATCTGCTGGAGATGGAAATCCAGCACTGACTTTGTTCGCATACAGCGGCAACCCATCCGCCCATGAAGCATCTTGTAAAAAAGCCATGATTTGATTTATTTTAGATAAAGGGACACGGAGCGGTTTCGTTGCCTCACCATACTTATTACGGCCGCTGGGTCGGCCAGCGCCAATTCTTTTACCACCATGCATAAAATTAGCCTTGATTAGTGCACACTAATCAATGATAGAATAGATCTCATTTTTTTGCAAAGAATGATACTCCCTGAATGACTTCTTTCTTATTGACCAAAGCCAGAACGTCGATTGATATAACACATCAGGGTGCAACTCCTATATAGGCAAATGATTAACTGGCTGGGTATTTGCTCAGCAAAAATACTAAGTGCATGACAAACTGATCTCAATTTGTCACATTTTACCGACTTCATATTGGGCTGAAACCCAACCTATATATGGACCCATTCTATTATATCTGTCTATACAAGAGTTGCGCCTAACACATCAAAGCAAATTGACAATCAACCACAAAAAAAGTAACCTTTCGATTAAATTTATTGTACGGAAACCCATGAAAAAAGCATTGATTACAGGTATTACCGGTCAAGATGGCTCGTTTATGGCAGAATACTTGCTTTCAAGAAACTATCAAGTATTTGGATTTGCAAGACGCGACAGTTGGCAGAAATCAACATTACCTGATACCATCAAAAATCAAATTTATATGTTGTATGGTGATATGTCTAATGGAGTTGATATTGCAACTGCGGTCTCAAATGCCATGCCAGATGAAATATACAATCTCGCCTCTCAGTCAAGACCTGGTGAATCGTGGAGTCGCGCACCCGAAACCTTAACTGTCAATGGCATGGGGGCGATTCAGCTATTTGAAGCGGTGCGCCAGATCTGCCCAACTGCACGCGTTTACCACGCTTCTTCGTCAGAGATGTTTGGGCACACAAGCATATCTCCACAGAATGAAGATACGCCTTTTCAACCAACCAGTCCTTATGCTGCATCGAAAGTTTATGCCCATCAAATGGCAAGGATCTATCGAGAAAGTTATGGTTTACACATTGCAAGTGGTATTTTATTTAATCACGAAAGTGAACGGAGACCGCTACATTTCGTAACTCAAAAAATCGCATATGGCGCTGCATGCGCCTCGCTAAATATTGCCCATTCCCACGAAATGAATGAACGTGGACAACCGATTGTTAAACATGGAAAACTTGCTTTGGGAAATTTAGATATTGCTCGCGATTGGGGGTACGCTCCAGATTTTGTCGAAGCGATGTGGCTCATCATACAACATAAAACCGCTGAAGATTTTGTAATAGGAACCGGGCGGTTACACACATTGCATCAATTGTGCGAAGTAGCATATAACAGTGTTGGTAAACATTGGCAAGATCACGTCATCAGTGACCCAGCCCTCATGCGACCATTAGAAACAACTCAGACCATTGCCGACGCATCAAAAGCATCAAGGCTTTTAAATTGGAACCCATCTATTGATTTTCAAACCATGATATCCAGAATGGTTGAAGTACAAATTAACAGAATTCGTCTTTTGGTAAATTGAATACTAGTGCCTCGTCAACCTACTTGAAGTTTTGCTAGGATCAAAAAAATGAAACAGTAGATCCCACACCTTCGGGATGACGCTAATTCAGTTTAGATACCAGATATCTCAACATTAATGGTCTATTGACTGTGAATAGCCACTGATCTCTGATTAAGGAGTAAATAAATGCATTATCTACACACCATGTTAAGAATCACCAATATAGAGGAATCAATGGACTTTTATTGTCACAAGCTTGGGTTGGTCGAAGTCAAACGAACGGAGAATGAACAAGGTCGATTTACTCTAATCTTTTTAGCCGCTCCAGGTGATCTTCAACAGGCGCAAATGAAAAACAATCCATTGCTCGAGTTAACCTATAATTGGGATCCACTGCCCTATCCAGAAGGACGAAATTTCGGCCATCTCGCTTATTGTGTTGAAAATATATATGAAACCTGCCAACGTCTAAAAGAAGCTGCCGTGATAATTAATCGCCCGCCACGTGATGGATATATGGCTTTTATACGCTCCCCTGATAATATTTCCATTGAATTATTACAAAAAGGTAATGCGTTACCTCCTCAGGAACCATGGATTTCAGCAGAAAATGTTGGAAATTGGTAATGCTAAAGGACGTTAAAGCGGAAGAACACATGCGCAAATTCACCATTATTTTTCGAAGAACTAGGTCAAATGGTCATACCTGTAACCGTTCACGGAATCTTACCCGGTTGAACATGACTTATACGGCCTTTAGCTTGTTGCCATATTGCCATGAGGCTATCAAACGAAAAACCATTTAAATTAACGAAGCCCCGCTCTTTTGCAACAACTTTTACAGTATTTAATCTTAGTTCAAATTTTTTTAAAGCGCGGTCTAAGGTATCTTCAGGGCTTACGCTGCAAAAAACACATAATGAAAATGTGGCATGTAGCAGGTCACCAATTTCTTCTTGTAATGCTAATTGATTCATCTGACCTTTCGTCTGATTCAAATGCTCTCTGATTTCAACACACTCACTTTCGATTTGTGCCATAATCTGATCCGCAGTTTCCCATCGAAAACCAAATTCGTGGGCTTCATTTTCTAAAGCCACGACCTTATCTAATAGCCCCATTCAACACACCTTACTGTTTGTAATTTTTTCTCAGTCAGCAATGTTATCTACACGATAATTGTTCTTCAACTCTCTTAGACAACGAAACACTTCAAGTTCACTCACCAAGGGAAGCCCGGCGTATTCTGACGTCATTTGGATAATCTCAGGGGCGGAACATCTGAGAAAAGGGTTTATTTCCTTTTCGACTGAAAGCAGACTGGGTAAGGTGGGCAAATGCAACTGGCTTAATCTCAGAACCTGATTTAATTTATCCTGCACTAGACAATTATTCGGCTCAACCCTTAAGGCAAACTTCAAATTTTGTAGTGTATACTCATGAGCACAATATATTTTAGTGTCGTCGGGCAATTCTAGAATTTTTTGCAAAGAAGTGTACATTTGCTCGACTGTCCCTTCAAAAATACGACCACAGCCAGCCGAAAACAAAGTATCCCCACAAAACAAATTTTTTCGCCAAAAATAAGCGATGTGGCCGCGTGTATGTCCTGCAACATTAATTACCTTAATTGGCTCTCCAAAGTCACTCAGTCGGATCATATCAGGTTCATCTACCGAATGAGTAACTCCCTGAATGAACTCGCGTTTGGGAGCATATACATCTATTTTATATCGGTTTTTTAAAACGTCTAATCCACCAACATGATCTGCATGATGATGGGTAATGAGTATTGTTTTTAAATCTAAACTATTTTTTTGAAGGTAATTAATCAGTGGTGTTGCATCTCCAGGATCAATTGCAACAACCACTTTTGAAGCCTGATTTATTAATACCCAAATAT
This sequence comes from Legionellales bacterium, assembly GCA_027449905.1. GTDB lineage: Bacteria > Pseudomonadota > Gammaproteobacteria > Legionellales > Legionellaceae > DAIDKT01. Next base: position 14,475 of record DAIDKT010000060.1, on the reverse strand, counting down.
AGTTATCAGTGAAAAATGGTATACTAATAATTGAAAACAAAGTCTCTGTTGACTCAACCAAACTAATCTTCTACCACATCCAAAACGACAGGTCTATCTACCAACTCCACAATTGCCATCGGTGCATTATCGCCAGCTCTAAAACCACATTTTAAAACACGTATATAACCACCAGGTCTTGTTTCGTATCGGGGACCGATCGTTGCAAATAACTTTCCAACAGCTGCTTTTGAACGTAAACGATCAAACACTTGCCTTCTTGTTGCAACTGAATCTTTCTTGCTAACGGTAATCAGAGGTTCTATGTATCTTCTCAATTCCTTAGCTTTTGGCAAAGTCGTACGAATCAACTCGTGCTCAATTAATGAGCAGCACATGTTAGAAAACATGGCTTTACGATGACTGCTGGTGCGACTTAAAGATCGGCCAATATTTCGATGTCTCATGACGCTAACTCCTAATAAACAAAATTTTTGTACTAGGCTAGATTGACAATTTTTTTGGTGAAACGCGCATTCACGCGACTACATCACAGGGTCGCTTAATTTTGTTTAATACACAAAATAGCTGTGTAAAACATATTTAATAAGATCCTGAAGACTAGTCGATGATGCCGAAATCTAAATTGTCAACATACCCTAATCTAACAGCTAAATATATTTCCAGGTTGAAAATTAACAAATCTATGAATCTTTGTTACTTATTTTGCATATTAAAGCGATTTATTAGATTAATCGTATATATACTTTGATAAAATTTATATATATTGATCTTCTGATAATGTTGTAGTATCGCTCTCTATCAGCAAAAAAAATTAATCTCCCAAATGATTAGGAGGCCAGTTTTCTAATTGCATCCCAAGTGAAAGTGATCGCATGGCCAAAACGTCTTTTATTTCGGTCAAGGATTTTTTTCCTAAATTTGGGGTTTTTAACAGTTCATTTTCAGTTTTCTGAACCAAATCACCTATAAAGTTAATATTCTCTGCTTTCAAACAGTTGGCAGATCGTACTGTTAGTTCAAGATCATCAACAGGTCTTAAAAGAACCGGGTCAAAATCATTAACAATCTTATTATCAGCGCTTGATTCTTCAAACTTCGTGTCAACAAAAGCAAACAACTGTCTTTGTAGAATACTAGCTGAAATTCGAATTGCATCTTCAGGATCAATCGTTCCATCTGTTTGTAACTCAATGGTCAACTTGTCTAAATCAGTTCGATTTTCAACCCGTGTTTTGTCAACATAGTAAGCCACTTTTTTAATAGGTGAAAATGCATTATCAATTTTTAATTTGCCAATTGATTTTTGTTGAATTTCCTCGTCAAAATAATTCGGGATTGCATCAGTTGAGTGATATCCGATACCTTTTTCGACTTGTAAGGTCATCTTTAATTTGCCATATTCGTTCAGGTGGGCAATTATCAATTCAGGATTTAAAATTTCGACTCCATGAGTTAACTGAATGTCTCCAGCCTTCAATACACAAGGGCCACTTTTGTCTATAACCAAAGAAGCCGTAGTCCCAACTGTCATTCGGATCGCCAAATCTTTTAAATTCAATAAGATGTTGATAACGTCCTCTTCTACACCTTCGATGGTACTGTATTCGTGCTTCACACCTTCTATTGATACTTCAGTGATTGCACAACCAGGCATGGACGACATTAAAATACGTCTGAGAGCATTACCAAGTGTGTAACCATAACCTGGTTCTAGCGGTTCTAATACAATTCTTGAGTGGAAAGGCGTATCAGATTGCACTTTCAAAACTCTAGGCGTAAGCATTTCATTAATATCGATATACATTAGGTTACCTCTCCAGACTTACTTAGAGTAAAGTTCTACAACCAAGTTGATGTTAAAATCGGCAGATAGATCGTCAAGGCCTGGTAATCTCATCAAAGAACCCTTAAAACTACCTGCATCCACATTTATCCAATCAGAAGTTTGTCTTTGTTCAGAAAGTGCGACTGCAGCTTGAATTCTTCCCTGCGATTTGGCTTTTTGACGAATTGAAATCACATCGCCAACCTGAACTAAATAAGAGGGTATATTAACAAGCTTTTCATTTACTAAAATTGCTTTGTGAGTAACTAGCTGTCTCGCTTCAGCTCGGGTACTGGCAAAACCCATCCTGTAAACGATATTATCCAAACGGCGCTCTAAAAGTACCATTAAGTTTTCACCAGTTGCACCTTTCTGACGTGCTGCATGTTTGTAATACAAACTAAATTGCTTTTCTAGAACGCCATAAAATCTTCTGATTTTTTGCTTTTCACGTAACTGAACACCATAGCCGCTCAACCGTGCTTTTTTGTCACCGTGTTGACCTGGTTGTTTTTCAGATTTACACTTTGATTTATAGTCACGAACACCACTTTTTAATAAAAGATCAGTGTTTTCTCTTCGTGATAATTTACATTTAGGTCCAAGATATCTTGCCATCATTACTCCTGAATTTATACTCGACGTTTTTTAGGTGCTTTGCAACCATTATGAGGTATACCGGTTACGTCGGTTATTTCAACGATTTTAAATTCCTGGGCTATTAACTCACGAATAGTAGACTCTCTGCCAGGTCCAGGGCCATGAATGAAAACAGCAACAGACTTCATACCATATTCTTTAGCAACTGCCGATGCTTTTTCTGTTGCGATCTGAGCTGCATAAGGTGTACTCTTACGTGATCCTCTAAAACCTGATCCGCCTGAGGTTGCCCAGCACAGTGCATTTCCCTGTCTGTCGGTAAATGTCACAATGGTGTTGTTGAACGAAGCATGAACGTGTACGATGCCGTCAGAGACTACGCGCTTAATTTTCTTACGTGCCTTTTGTTGCTTTTCTTTAGCTTTAGCCATTATCTATATTCCTCAAACTGTAGTGCCTTTACGTCGGCCCTTTCTCGTTCTAGCATTTGTTTTAGTACGTTGCCCCCGAACAGGCAGACCGCGTCGATGTCTTAAACCACGGTAGCATCCTAAATCCATAAGCCGTTTGATATTCATGGTAACAGCTCGACGAAGATCACCTTCAACTGTCATTCTTGCAATTTCATTTCTCAATTGCTCTAACTGCGCTTCTGACAATTGTGAAACTTTGGTTGCTTCATTTAAGTCCAAAGCAGCACATAGTTTTTTGGCGGTTGGTCTACCTATACCATAAATAGAAGTAAGCGCTATCACGACATGTTTATTATCTGCAATATTTACACCTGCAATACGGGCCATTCATATCTCCGAACTATTAATTTGTTCTGTCAAAAGGGACAGAATAATACTTCTTTTTCATAAATAAATCAAGCACGATTAACCTTGTCGTTGTTTATGTCGTGCATCTTTACAAATAACACGTATTGTTCCACCGCGTTTAATTACTTTACAGTTTCTACACATACGTTTTACCGAAGCTCTTACTTTCATTACTACACTCCAAAAAATCATCAAAAAATTGGTTTTAACTAAACAGTTTAAAGCATTATCCGAAATATATAATCTTATGTAGTCTACTATTTAGATGCTTTCTATGTCCGATATTCAAATCGAGATAAAAGGTCATTTCTTGTTAAATCAGGTATAAAATCAATCGGTCATGCATTTAGTCTATGTCGACATAGCTTCAAAATGCGTTAAGCATAATCGCCGGCAATCTCTCAATAATTTACACTAATATTACAATAAACCTGGTAATTTAGTTCCTTTAAAATTGGCTTTCTTCATCAATGAATCATATTGTTGAGTCATTAGATGGGCTTGAACCTGGGCTACAAAATCCATAATAACCACCACAATAATTAACAAGGATGTACCACCAAAATAAAATGGGACATGCCAGGTGTACATGAGAATTTGAGGCAACAAACAGACCAGCACTAAATACAAAGCTCCAACGAGTGTTAAACGTGTCATAACCGTATCAATATAACGCATGGTTTGTTCGCCAGGCCTTATTCCTGGTATATAGGCGCCTGACTTTTTTAAATTATCAGCCGTGTCTTTTGGATTAAAAACAAGGGCCGTGTAGAAAAAAGCAAAGCATAAAATTGCAGCTGCATAAACAATTAAATAAAGTGGCTGTCCTGGAGATAAGGCCATACCTACATCAGCTAACCAACCCATTCCTTTAGTATGAGAAAAAAATTGAGCCAAAGTTGCGGGTAACAGTATAATACTCGATGCAAAAATAGGAGGTATTACCCCGGCCATATTGATCTTTAGAGGCAGATGGCTTGTTTGTGCTGCATAGACTTTCCTTCCTTGGGTACGCTGGGCATAATTGACTCGAATTCGACGCTGTCCACGTTCAACAAAAACAACAAATCCGGTTACCAACACCACTATCACAGTAATAGCAAGTACAGTTAGCAGTTGCATTTGCCCTTCCTTGACCTGCTGTAATAAAGATCCGATCGCGTTAGGTAAGCTCGAAACGATTCCTGAAAAAATAATGAGAGATATACCATTACCCACGCCTTTTTCAGTCATCTGTTCACCCAACCACATTAAAAACATGGTTCCAGTTACAAGGGTAACAACTGCTGTAAAGTAAAAATAAAAGTCTGGGTTTAGTGCTATCTGTTGACTAGCTAACCACCTAGCCATGCCGAGAGATTGAAACATAGAAAAAACAAGCGTTAAATAACGTGTATATTGATTTATCTTGCGTCGACCAGATTCACCTTCCTTTTTTAATTGTTCTAATGATGGAAGCACAATAGAAAAAAGTTGAATAATAATAGAAGCTGATATGTAAGGCATAATTCCAATAGCAAAGACAGTTACGCGTGATAATGCTCCGCCAGAAAACATATTAAATAAGCCAAAAATAGTATTTTGTTGATGCGCAAAGAAATTTGCAAGTCTTTGCGGGTCTAGTCCTGGCACAGGTATGTGAGCACCAAGTCTATAAACTAATATTGCACAGACAACAAACAGCAACCTTGCTTTCAGCTCAGCTAAGCCACCATTTGATTTTGCACTGAGCTGTTTTTGATTTTTGATGTTCACTCTTGGACACTTCCGCCTTGATTTTCAATTGCAAGTTTTGCACCTTTACTAACACGTAAGCCCTTGAGCTGGATCGCTGAGTTAATTTCGCCTGATAAAATTACTTTCACTGATAATATATTTTTGTTGATCAGGCCAGAATCCTTTAAAGCTTCTATATCAATAATAGGAAGATTTAGCTTTTGTAACTCAGACAATGTGATTTGATCGACTGTTCTTCCTACCCTGGATTTGAAACCCATTTTAGGCAAACGCCTTTGAATAGGCATTTGACCGCCTTCAAAGTTAATTTTGTGATAGCCACCAGCACGAGCTTTTTGACCTTTATGGCCTTTACCACTCGTTTTACCGAGACCGGAACCAATTCCTCTTCCTAGACGTCGTGGACTATGCTTTGAACCAACATCAGGTGACAGTGTATTTAGTTTCATTATACTGACTCCTCTACTTGAACGAGATAATCTATAGCATTTATAAGACCTCGTACCGAGGGGTTATCGTGATGCTCGACTGTTGAATTTAATTTACGTAACCCAAGTTGTTTGGCTATTGCCTTGTGTTTAGGTAAACGTCCTATCAAACTTTTAACCAACTTGATTTTCATTGTTGTGGTTTCTGATTTCATGATTGTTCTGCCATCAATTGAGACACTGTTTTTCCACGTTTAGCAGCAACATAATCTGGTGTACCAATGTTTGTTAGTGCTCCAATGGTTGCTCGAACGATGTTACTTGGATTAGTTGATCCTATACTCTTAGCTAGAATATTGTGAACACCGAGAACTTCAAGAACCGCTCTCATTGCTCCGCCTGCAATAATTCCCGTACCTTCACTTGCTGGTTTCATAAAGACTTTAGATGCACCAAAGTCCCAGGTTATTTCGTGGTATATGGTTGAACCAGCCAACGGTATATAAACCATATTCTTACGAGCCTGTTCCATGGCTTTCTGAATTGCAACAGGTACTTCGCGTGCTTTACCTCGACCATATCCAACTTTACCTCTGCCATCTCCTATTACAACCAGGACTGCAAAGCCAAAAACTCTCCCACCTTTTACAACTTTTGCTGTTCGCGTAACAGACACAAGCTTTTCTTGGTAGCCTTCTGTCTTATTTTCTTCAATTGCCATAACTGTTCCTTAAAAATTCATACCACCTTCACGTGCGGCTTCAGCCAATGCTTTAACTCGACCGTGATATTTATATCCAGCTCGATCAAAAGCGACATCTATAATGTTTTTTTCTTGGGCTCGTTTAGCTATTAACTTTCCAACAGCTGCTGCTTGCTGGACTTTATTTCCACTTAATGTTCCCTTCAGTTCTCTGTCTAATGTCGATGCTGATGCAATAACCAGATCACCATTTTCTCCTACTTGTACAATTTGGGAGTATATATGCGTACCAGAACGGTGCACAACCAGACGGGGTCTGTTTGATTTTGATCCATGTATAACTGCTTTGACCTTACGCGCTCTTCTTTTACGTGCAATATCTTTATTCATTATAAATACCCTATTTCTTTTTGGCTTCTTTAATAACAATAACTTCTCCGGCATATCTGACACCTTTCCCTTTATATGGTTCAGGGGAGCGGTATGATCGAATCTCCGAAGCAATTTGGCCTAAGCGTTGTTTATCGATACTTTTTAATATAATTGATGTGTTAGTTGGTGTTTCTGCTGTTACATCAGAAGGCAGTTTATATTCCACCGGATGCGAGAAGCCAAGCGACAAAGTTAAGCTGTCTGGTTTGGCTTGAGCACGATAACCAACACCAACAAGTTCTAGCGTCAGCTGAAAACCAGTTGTTACTCCATGAATCATATTATTAACCAAAGCTCTTGCTGTCCCGGCTTGGGCCCAAGCGTGTGGATCATTGGCTGCTGGTTTAAAGTGCAACTCACTTTCATTGGTATCTGACTTTGTTATGCTCACCAACTTATTACAATGCTGAGTTAAAGTCCCCTTTGGTCCTTTTATCGTTATAACACCGACATTAAATGAAAACTCAACGTTCTTTGGAAGGGTTATATGAGCTTTAGCTACTCTTGACATAATATTCCTCGATTTCTAAATTAAGCCACTTCACAAATGACTTCACCACCGATGTTCATTTTTTTTGCTGCATTATTTGTCATAACACCTTTTGATGTGGACAAAATGGAAATACCAAAACCCGGTACAGCAAACAAATCCTTAACTGATTTATAAACTCGAAGTCCCGGTCTGCTGATACGTAAAATACGGGCAATAACTGGTTTGCCTTGAAAATATTTCAAACCTATGGTCATTATTTTCCTGTTGTTTTCAAGTGTTTCGACAACAAAGTCTTGTATATAACCTTCCTCTTTAAGCACCTTTGCAATTTCCACTTTCAAAAGTGATGAAGACAATTTTACTTGTTCATGCTTGGCTTGTTGGCCATTACGAATTCTTGTTAACATATCAGCAACTGGATCTTGCATTGTCACAGTCGTTCTCCTAAATAAAGTTCAAGTTAAGATTCAGTAGTTTGTTGAAATATTTCCCTGATTGTCAAGGTTGTATATTTTGGTATTGGTTCCAACTTTTTACTGCGCTATTAACATTTCAATCAAATTTACCAGCTAGATTTTCTACCACCAGTTACGTTTCCTGACATCAACTGCTGTCGTAAACATATCCGGCATAAGCCAAATTTTCTGTATACAGCATGCGCGCGCGAGCATTGGCGGCAACGAGTGCTATGTCTTGCGGGCACGGAATTAATCGGCAATTTAGCTAATTTACTTTGTGCATCCATTATTGTTTCAAAATCGGTGGAAGATTTGATTATCTTTTTTAGTTCTAATCTTCTGGGTCTGTATTTTTCAACAAGAATTGCTTTCTTTTTTTCTCGTTCACGAATTGATTTTTTAGCCACAATAATACCCTTGTTAGTTTCTATCTTTTAAAGGGAGGTTAAATGCTCCCAGCAAAGCTTTCGCTTCTTCGTTTGTTTTCGCGCTGGTTGTGATACAGATGTCCAGACCACGAATAACATCAATTTTGTCAAAATCTATTTCAGGAAAGACAATTTGCTCATGTATACCTAAACTATAATTTCCAGTTCCATCAAACGATCTTGGGTTCAAGCCTCGAAAGTCTCTAACCCGTGGTAAGGTTATCGTAATAAGTCTATCTAGAAACTCATACATCCGGTCACTTCTCAGTGTCACTTTACAGCCAATTGGCCAACCATCACGAATTTTGAAACTAGCCAAGGATTTTTTTGCTAAAGTAACGATTGGTTTTTGGCCTGATATACGGGTCATATCATCCAGAGCAGCATTCATTACTTTTTTATCGCCTACTGCTTCACCAACACCCATATTCAATGTAATTTTTAAAATCTTAGGTACTTGCATCACGCTCTTGTAACCAAATTTTTCCATCATCATTTTGACAATATTATCTTTATATACTTTTTTTAGTCTAGCCATTTCAATCACCTAATTAGACAAGATCAATCTGTTCATTATTAGACTTAAAATAGCGAACTTTGTAAGTCTTTCCTTCTTTTTCGATTTGTCGGAACCCAACACGATCCGGTTTACCAGTTGCTGTATTGTACAAAGCGACATTAGATACGTGAATAGGTGCTTCTTTCGATACAATACCGCCCTTTTGGTCCAGTTGTGGATTTGGCTTAACATGTTTCTTTATGATGTTTGCACCTTCCACCCACACTTTGTCATCTAGAACACGGGTTACTTTACCCGTGTGGTTCTTACTTTTACCGGTTGTCACGATCACGGTGTCATTCTGCTTAATACGCTTCATGTTTTATCCTTTCTACAATACTTCAGCGGCAAGAGAAATAATTTTCATAAACCTTTCTCTAAGCTCACGTGTTACTGGACCGAAAATACGAGTACCAATCGGTTCATACTGATTGTTCAATAAAACAGCTGCGTTGCCATCAAATCGAATTAATGATCCATCGTCTCGTCGTACACCTTGCGCTGTTCTAACTACAACTGCGTTCATGACAGCACCTTTTTTTACTTTGCTGCGTGGTATAGCATCTTTAATACTTACTTTTATAACATCTCCAACACGCGCGTAGCGTCTATGGGAGCCACCTAATACCTTGATACACATAACTTTACGTGCACCACTGTTATCTGCGACTTCTAATACAGTCTGCATTTGAATCATTTTGTTCTCCAGTTCCAAGCATAACCAGAAAAAGGCTGCTGATTATACCAGCCCTTTCTATATTTTAAAAGGTTCTTAGGAAATCACTTCAACGAGAACCCAACTTTTCATTTTTGATATAGGTCTAGATTCTTGAATTTTAACTATATTACCTATTTTACAAATTTGATTTTCATCATGGGCATGTAATTTAGTTCTACGTCTCAATATTTTTCCATATTTGGGATGTTTTACTGTTCGCTCCACAACGACAACAATTGTTTTCTGCATTTTATCACTAACTACTTTGCCTATTTCTGTTCTTGCTTTGTTTTCACTCTTCATGGCAAACCGCCTTTTCAGTCATCAGTGTCTTTACTTGTGCTATTCTTTTTCGCACTTGCTTGACAAAATGTGTTTTATCCAATGTTCCAGTCGCTTTTTTCATGCGCATGGTAAATTGCTGCTTACGCAAATTCATTAACTCATTTTGTAGTTCTTCATCTGTCATCTGCTTTAGGCTATCTATATTATTCATTACATCACCTTTCGCTCTTCAAATATTACTTTAAAAGGGAGCTTTGCTTTGGCTAAATTAAATGCTTCAACAGCTAATTCCCTGGTAACCCCTTCCATTTCGAACAACACTTTACCAGGTTGAATCTGCGCGACCCAATATTCAACGTTACCTTTACCCTTCCCTTGTCTGACCTCAAGTGGTTTTTGAGTAATTGGTTTATCAGGGAAAACGCGAATCCATATTTTCCCTCCACGTTTGATATGGCGGGTCATGGCTCGTCTTGCCGCTTCAATTTGTCTGGCAGTTAGTCGTCCTCTTTCCAGCGCTTTTAATCCGAATTCTCCAAAACTAATTTTTGATCCCCGAAGTGCAAGACCACGGTTTCTTCCTTTCATTTGTTTTCGAAATTTTGTTCGTTTAGGCTGCATCATAATCGATATTCCTCACTCACTTACTGGTTTCTGTGCTACGTTTTTTTTGAGTAACACTTTCGCCTTTAAAAATCCAAACTTTAACCCCGATTATGCCATAGGTTGTTTTAGATTCGGCTGTTCCATAATCAATGTCAGCACGAAAAGTATGCAAAGGAACACGTCCTTCTCTATACCATTCACTTCGAGCTATTTCCGCACCGCCTAGTCGTCCACTTACACAAATTTTAATTCCTTTCGCGCCTGATTTCATGGCTGTTGTAACAGCTCTTTTCATCGCACGTCTAAACATAACTCGTTGCTCTAATTGTTGTGCAATACTTTCTGCAACTAAGGTAGCATCTAGATCAGGCTTACGTATTTCTTCAATGTTTAAGTGAACCGGAACTCCTAATTTAGCTGCAATCTCGGAACGTAGTCCCTCAATTCCTCCGCCCTTTTTACCAATTAATACACCTGGTCTTGCAGAATATATGGTAACTACTGCGTTATTTGCAGGTCTGGCAATCTGTATACGACTGATGGCAGCGGACATTAACTTCTTTTTTAAGTCCTTACGGAGATTGATATCTTGGTTTAACAAGTCAGCATAGCTATTTGTTGCAAACCAGTTTGAGTTACACTCTTTGTTGATTCCCAATCGAATTCCAATCGGATTTACTTTTTGTCCCATCATTACTCCCCGTCAGATACCTTAATGGTGATATGGCAATTTCGTTTCGAAATTCGATTTGCTCTACCCTTAGCTCTAGGACTAATTCGCTTTAGTGTTGCGGCTTCATCAACAAATACAGAACTGATTGTAAGCTCATCAATATCGACACCATTATTATTTTCGGCATTGGCAATAGCTGATTCTAATACTTTAAGAATTAGTCCGGCTCCTTTTTTCTGTGTAAAGCGTAATATATCTAACGCTCCAGAAACATTCATATTTCTAACTAAATCTGCGACCAACCTGCCTTTCTGAGCCGATAAACGCGCGTTTTTCAAACTTGCTGTAACTTCCATCATTGCCTCTTACTTACCTTTGGCTTTTCTGTCGCCAGAATGGCCCTTGAACGTACGAGTCATAGCAAACTCACCCAATTTGTGACCGACCATATTGTCTGTGATGTATACAGGTATATGATCTTTACCATTATGAACTGCTATAGTTAGCCCGATCATATCTGGTATAATTGTCGACCTTCTAGACCATGTTTTAATTGGTTTCTTGGACTTTGTCGTAAGCGTTACCTCTACCTTATTTAGCAGATGAAGATCGACAAATGGTCCTTTTCGTATTGAACGAGCCACTATATTTTCCTCTCAGTTATTTTTTCTTACGACTTCTGACTATAAATTTGTCAGTTCGTTTGTTGCTTCTTGTTTTGTACCCCTTAGTTGGAGTACCCCAGGGTGACACAGGGTGTCTACCTGCAGAAGTTTTCCCTTCACCACCACCATGTGGATGGTCAACTGGGTTCATGGCAACGCCTCGGACAGTGGGTCTAACCCCTCTCCAACGAGTTGCTCCTGCTTTACCTAAAACCTCAAGGCTATGTTCACTGTTACTTACTTCACCAATAACAGCTCGACAAGCCAATAAAACTTTTCTCATTTCACCAGATCGGAGTTTCAGCGTTGCATATGAACCTTCCTTAGCTACAATCTGTCCGCTACAACCAGCACTTCGAAGCATTTGTGCTCCTTTGCCTGGTTTGAGTTCAACACAATGTATTGTTGTACCCAAAGGTATATTTTTAAGTGGCAAGCAATTTCCGATATTAATAGATGAGCTGTCGGCACTGATAACCGTATGTCCTTTTTCTAAACCAGATGGTGCGATAATATAACTTCTTTGTCCATCTTGATATACAATCAGCGCAATCAGTGCGGTTCTATTAGGATCATACTCAATTCGTTCTACTTTTGCTGGAACCCCATCTTTATTACGCTTGAAATCAATCAGTCTATATTGACAGCGACTACCGCCTCCAATATGTCTAACCGTAATGCGACCATTATTGTTACGTCCACCGGTTTTATTGAGTTTCTCTGTCAGCGCAGCATGTGGTTTACCTTTGTGTATATGGTGGTGAACCACGCGAATTTGGCCGCGTTTACCTGGTGAAGTTGGTTTAGATATTAATAATGCCATTTTGATTCTGCCTTATTCTGTCACTGTGAGATCAATATCATAATCTGGATGAAGGGACACATATGCTTTTTTCCAATCGCTGCGTTTTCCAGCTGTTTGTTTAAAACGTTTGTGTTTTCCCTTTACATTTGTTAGTGATACTTTTTCTACCTTCACGTTAAAGAGCGATTCAACTGCATTTTTAATCTCATGTTTGGTTGCAGTTTTTAATACCTTAAACGTGTACTGCTTATATTTTTCAGCAATAATAGTTGCTTTCTCAGAGGTATGTGGCTCCCTTAGTACCATCAACAACTTTTCAGCATTCATTTTAGCTGCTCCTCTAATTTTTTAATGACATCTTGAGTCATCACGATTTGTTCATATCGTATTAATGAAACAGGATCTAAAGCGTTTATATCACATACGTCATACTGAATTAAATTGCGCGATGCGAGATATTCGAACTCACCGATTTCATTCATGACAATTAAAGCATTCGTTAAATTCAACTCATTCATCTTCAGAATGAAATCTTTTGTTTTAGATGTTGAACATTGGAAATCACTCAGCACGATTAGTCTTTCTGATCGGCAGAGATGCGAGATTATACTACGCATAGCGCTTTTGTACATCTTTTTGTTGAACTTTTGCGAATAATCACGTTTTTTTGCTGCGAATACAACACCACCTGATCTCCAGATTGGGCTCCGTATTGATCCGGCCCTAGCACGCCCAGTACCTTTTTGATTCCAGGGTTTCTTTCCACCGCCTCTAACCTCTGCTCGGGTTTTTTGTGCACTATTACCACTTCGGGCGTTGTTCATAAATGTAGTAACGGCTTGATGCACCAAGCCCTGATTATACTCACATTCGAAAATAGCTGGATCTAATGTAACGATACTATTGGTATCTTTTGTTGTAACTTGCATTACTTGCCCCTTTGTTTCGATTTAACGGCAGGCTTGATTTCAACCCGAGCCCCAGGTGCACCGGGAATAGCTCCTTTGATCAAGAGTAAATTACGTTCAACATCTATACGCACAACTTTCAATGTTTGTACGGTGCATCGTCTATTACCCATATGTCCAGCCATTTTCTTGCCCTTGAATACACGTCCAGGGGTTTGATTTTGTCCGATTGAACCTGGAACTCGATGTGACCGTGAATTACCATGTGTTGCATCTTGCGTTCTGAAATTATGGCGTTTGACTGTTCCAGCAAATCCTTTACCTTTACTGATTGATGAAACATCTACAAACTGTCCTTCGGTAAACACATCATTTGCTGTTATCACCTGGCCACATTTGTAGTTTTCAACCGAATCAACTCGAAATTCGCACATCATGTCACCTGCTTCGACCTCTGCTTTAGCAAAGTGACCTGCCAATGGTTTACTTACGCGATTCGGTTTTTTGGTTCCACCTGTCAACTGCACTGCAGTGTAACCATCACGTCCAATTTCTTTTAGCTGTGAAACACGATTGGGATGCACTTCCACAACAGAAACTGGGATGGACATCCCTTCCGGTGTAAACACACGTGTCATGCCGACTTTACGACCTAGTAACCCGATCATCATTCTAACACCTCTTAAATATCTTGTTTTTGCTTAATCATCTAAGCTGATTTGCACATCCACACCGGCTGCTAAATCTAATTTCATTAAAGCATCGACTGTCTTTTCAGTTGGATTAACAATTACAACTAGTCGCTTGTGGGTACGAAGTTCATACTGATCTTGCGCATCTTTATTCACATGCGGAGAAATCAATACAGAAAATTTTTCTTTTCTAATAGGCAATGGTATTGGTCCACGTATTTGTGCACCAGTACGCTTTGCAGTTTCAACTATTTCACGCGTTGACATATCAATCATTCTATGATCAAACGATTTAAGACGAATTTTAATATTCTGATTAGTACTCATTATTTTCACTCAATAATCTTTGCAACAACACCAGCACCAACCGTGCGCCCACCTTCTCGTATAGCAAATCGTAGACCTTCATCCATCGCAATCGGTGCATGTAGATTAACAACTAACTTTACGTTGTCTCCAGGCATCACCATTTCTACCCCAGATGGTAAATCACACGTTCCTGTTACGTCTGTCGTTCTAAAGTAGAACTGTGGTCTGTATCCATTGAAAAATGGCGTATGTCGCCCACCTTCGTCTTTAGATAACACGTATACTTCTGCTTCAAACTTAGTATGCGGTTTGATTGAGCCAGGCTTT
>DAIDKT010000059.1 GCA_027449905.1 Legionellales bacterium | reverse complement strand
TTCAAATATCGGACGATAGGTCGTTTAATGGATGCGCTACAGGAAGGCTCAGGTCTTCTTGAGATTGCACGTCAGGCTGTGGATAGCGGTCCATTATCTTATGCACAAGAGCGGTTATGGTTTATTGAGCAATATGAAGGGGGTACCAATGCGTATCATTGCCCCAAATTGCTGAAATTGGATGAGTCGATTGTATTGGATGCATTGCTTGGGGCAATACAGGCGATCATCAGGCGGCATGAGGTGCTGCGGAGCATTTTTATTGAAGATGAGAGCGGCGCTTACTATCAACAAGTGTGTTATGAGCCTTTGACAATAAAAGTCACCACATATGACACAATCACTCACTATCAGCGAAGGCTTGCAGACGATATACATGAACCATTTGACTTAAAAAACGGCTATCCCTTACGCGTGTGTGTTTATCATATCAATGCAACAAATGAACGTTATTTGTTGATTAATATCCATCACGTTGCAAGCGATGGGTGGTCGATTGAAATCTTTCAAAAAGAATTAATGGCTTATTACCATCATTTGCTTACCGGTGAGGCTTTGTCTTTGCCTGACTTGCCCATTCAATATAAAGATTTTTCTTTCTGGCAACGGCAATATCTGAATGGTGCTATTTATCATGAGCAAATGAATTATTGGCGTCATCGGTTGAGTGGTTATAGCCCCATAAACATGGTGACAGATAAACCAAGGCCTCCACAGGTAAGTTATAAAGGGGCCGTGATTGATTTTCATTTAACACAAGAATTGTCAGATAAACTAAGACAACTATCCAGAGGTCAAGGATATACATTGTATACAGTGATGTTGGCAGGATTTTATATTTTGCTCCACAAATACAGTGGTCAAAGCGATTTGATTGTTGGTACTGCCATTGCTAATCGTCATTATGCTCCAGTTAACGATTTAATTGGTTTTTTTGTTAACATGCTTGTGCAACGGGAACAACTTAATTTACACGATCCCATTTCAACCTTGATGAAGCAAATTCATCAACATCTTGTTGAAGCACAGCAATATCAAGATATCCCATTTGAAAAATTAGTTGATGCGTTGATGTTTGAGCGTGATGTCAATCGACATCCTTTATTTCAGATTACGTTTGGTGTACAAAGTTTTGGGCGAAAATTAATTGATGAGTCAACATCATTGATTTGCACGGCTGACATCAACTCCTTTTATACGATAACCCGTTTTGATTTAGAGTGTTTTATTGATGATTCATGCAGCGAATTTTCAGGTCGCCTAGTATATGCGACGAGTTTATATAACTCTTCGACCATGCATCGTTTCGTGGACCATTATGTGCGTATTTTGACACAGATGGTTGATGCGCCAGAGACCTTACTGCAAGCATATACAATGCTAAGTATTCAAGAATATCAACAACTGATTGATGATGCGAATCAATCCTCGCGGCCTTATCCAGAAGACAAAACCATTCATGCTTTATTTCAAGATCAAGTTAGCAAAACACCCAATAACATAGCAATCATCTATCAGGAGCGGCAACTGACTTATCAGGAGCTGCATGATCAGTCGAATCAATTAGCACGATATATTCGTAAACAATACCATGATGAAGTGGTGCCAGATACACTCATTGCAATTTGTATTGAACGTTCAGTTGAAATGATGGTTGCTATTCTTGCGGTGCTGAAGGCAGGTGGTGCTTACGTACCAATTGATCCCACTAGCCCCAAACAGCGCATTCAATTTATTTTAAACGATACCAAAGCCTTGTTAGTACTGACACAAACATCACTTGCTCAGCATTTTGATCGTTGCATTATTGTAGATGAGGCGCCTTTTATAGACGAAGCTGTTAATGATTTAACCGTTCATAGCGGACCTTTAAACTTGATCTATGTGATCTACACCTCTGGAACAACCGGAAATCCAAAAGGAGTTTTGGTTCCTCACAGAGGGTTGGTCAATCTTTTGTCTCACCAACAAGCACTCTTTCCGATCGATGCGCGTAGTCGTGTGTTGCAGTTTGCACCCATTTCATTTGATGTTTCAGCTTGGGAAATGTTTAATTCATTAACGACAGGTTCGACACTTTTTATTATTCCTGAAGCAATACGCAAGGATCATGAAGCGGTTTCTCATTATCTTCATTATCATAAGATAACTTTTGCAACGCTTCCCCCGACATTACTTACCCATATTGATGAAGCTTCTTTGCCTCATTTAATAACCATATTTACTGGGGGGGAGTCGATCAATGAGCAATTGATAAAAAGATGGAGTAAAAAGAAGCTTTTGATTAATTCTTATGGTCTAACAGAAACAAGCGTTGTCAGTACGTGGTATCCATATCAGGCAGATCAGTGTTTAACAGCAATAGGTAAGGCAATAAATAATACAAAGTTGTACATTCTCGATGCAAATATGGTTCCTGTTGCGTCCGGTATTGTTGGAGAATTATATATTAGTGGTGCAGGACTTGCTCTTGGTTACTTAAATCAGCCTGAGCTAACCAGGGATCGTTTTATCTTCAACCCTTTCGCAACAGAAGAAGATGAAGAAAAAGGATACACCAGACTATATAAAACCGGGGATTTGGTTAGACGGTTGGTAGATGGCAATCTTGAATATATCGGTCGCAATGATTTGCAAGTAAAAGTCAGAGGACATCGTGTTGAGCTTGCTGAAATAGAGCAAGCTTTTATTCGTATACCAGCAATTAAGCAGGCATGTGTTGTGTCAAAAGAACATCGCATCGAAGATCAGCCAGGTCACATTCAGTTGATTGCTTATTATAGGTTAGAACCAAGCCAGATAAAAGAAAATGATGGGGAGGCAGTCAGTAGCTGGGAACGTTTTTATGACACAGAATATGGCAGTATAGGATCTGATCCTCAAAATATCAGTGAGGATTTTACGGGGTGGAATAGTTATATCACCTCGAAACCATTGCCACTGGATCAAATGCAGGCATGGCGTCACAGTGCGGTTACGCGGATTAAAGCATTGCTTCCGAATCATATCTTAGAGGTAGGTGTTGGGACTGGTTTATTGATGTACCCATTAATCGATTGTGTCAAGACATATGAAGGGTTAGATTTTTCAAAACGACACGAGTTTCGCACTTAGCTCATGCGGCTTGAAGCATTAAGATTTTTATTTGCTCCTGAATAGCGTTTTTAATCACACTCCAGTTTTGTTGATACAGTGTGATTTTTTGTGTTATGCGCAATTTGTGTTGCTCAAACCA
>DAIDKT010000058.1 GCA_027449905.1 Legionellales bacterium | reverse complement strand
GATCTATAGAGTCTATGGATTAGCATACTTGCGGCATACTGTCTATTTAGTAATCGTGTTCCACGCGATCTATATTTTGTTCTTAAAGTTTGCCATTTGGTTACCTGCATCGTCATTCTGGAAGATGCAAGAGCTCTATACACAAGTGCTTGGCAGAGATTTCTTTTATGTGTTAAAGAGCTCACTATTTTTGTGGGGTTGTGCGTTGTTACCCATCCAATTTATAACGCGCATTGATAAAAAACAAAATCAATATGTATTTCTAGCTTCGTTGTTTGTCTTTTTTGTGCTGAATATGTTTTGGCTTAATCCTCATGATGAAACCAGCAAGTTACAGCTAATCATTGGATTGATGATTCTCGGTTTTTTGAATATTTTCTGCCATATACTATGCGATCTTATTTCCAAGATTGAGCAAATAAACCCTCTGCATGAAGCTGATCAGAGACTGTTCCAATTTAGACCACCCCAACGATCACCTGAATATGGGAATAAATTTAACCGCTTATCTGCTTTACTCCAGCTCCATGATATGATAAATACTATTTATGACAGATTATCCACGCACACATCAAGAATTTTTGGAACTTTCCCACAATGAGGAAGCATGCCAGGAATATTTGTATAAGATGAGATGGCCTGAAGGGTATATTTGCCCAGCTTGTGGCCATAATAAATCATGGGAAAATAGACGTAAATTATATCAATGTGTTGAGTGTAATTATGAAACGTCTTTGACATCAGGAACTATTTTTCAAGGAACTAGAAAACCACTAAAATTATGGTTGAATGTCATATGGCATCTAGTATCTCAAAAAACTGGCGTTAGTGCTCAGAATCTTAAAGAGTCAATGGGATTTGGGAGTTATGAAACAACGTGGAGTTGGCTTCATAAACTTAGACGAGCAATGATTAGACCTGGTAGAGATAAGTTAACCGGTGTAGTAGAAGTCGATGAAACATTTATTGGCGGTATAAAAGAAGGCAAAAGGGGTCGCGGAGCAGAAGGTAAAACCTTAGTCGTTGTTGCTACTGAGTGTTTGGGTAAAAAATGTGGAAGAGTAAGATTTCAGTGTATACCCGATGCTTCTGAGGAAAATCTTTTAGCGTTTATTAATGACTATATTGAGTCTGGAAGTAAAATAATCACAGATGGCTGGATGGGGTACAGCAATATAGACAAGAAAAAATATGAACATGAAGTCAGAATAATAAAAGGAAGCGGCTTACAAGCGCATGATTTATTACCCCATGTGCATCTTGTGGACTCTTTGCTAAAAAGGTGGGTAAATGGAACGCATCAAGGCAATATAGATCCTTACCATTTACCATACTACCTTGATGAATTTGCTTTCCGCTTCAATCGTCGCCTCTCGACTTACAGGGGTAAATTATTTTGTCGATTAATACAACAATGTTTAACTACTCCTCCAGTTAGCTATGAAGAAATTACAAAAAGTCATTCGCTAACTAAGAAAATATTGCTTGCTCAGCTACGTGATGATATTAGCAAAAAATCATGTTCTATCTGGATTGCATCTTCAGTTAAGACTATGGATCCTCTTATTAAAAAATGTGTTGGCAAATTAGCCGAATTAGAGCCCATAGAATTTATCAAAATTACTTCTAATAGTATCATTGCATCCAACCAGACCTCTGATGGTCGAATTAAAAATCCTATAACCAAACCAAATCATCAAAGTGCTATAGGTATTCGTGTTATTTTTGATAACCAATTTAAAACATTAGAGTTCTATGAAATCAATTCTGCTATCAAAGGTTGGGGTGGTAAAATGGTTAGTGCAATTTTGGATAATTTACCTTTAGATTGGACACCAACTTTAGTATTTGATTATAGTGACGGATTTTGGAAGCAAATGCAGCGTAAATACAATCAATTTAATTGGCGCTGGATATAGGTTGCTGGAGTAAAGCAGATAAGCGGTTATAATTAATGCATATAAAGCTATTTCCATGGATGACATGACTAAATTACAAAGGATGTAAAAAACTAGCAAGGATACCAATATGAGCATTAAGAAGAATCCAGGCTATGATTATATACCCATTTAACTTGAAGGTACTGGATTTATTAGCTGAAAATTATCATTAATCCTCCCTCTAAATGACTGTGCTATTTTAGGCCAAGTATCATCAAAGAATCCATTGATTGCATCACGAAACATTTTTGCCGAAGAG
>DAIDKT010000057.1 GCA_027449905.1 Legionellales bacterium | reverse complement strand
CTAGTTAAAGTGGCGGGGTCCATACTATTATCCTGAACGCAGTGAAGCGGTAACTACGTCATCCTGAACGCAGTGAAGGATCTCCAATTGACTTGGTTTGAGCCAAATTCAGGAGATCCTTCACTGCGTTCAGGATGACGTACCTGGGGAGTTACGATTATTGTACTGAAACAGATCGAAATTGATACCTCGAACAAGTCGCCGAACGTAAAAATCTGAATTTCCAAATATGTTACTGCATAGTACGTTGCAACTCTTCCTGACTAAAATCATCCACAGCAATCACTTCCTGGCGTGCCATTTCTGCCGCTCGTAATTGCTGCATTTCTAGATTATTTATCAGTCCTTGTGTGTGGGCCTCTTCAATTTGCTGAAGCATGGTCAAAGTATGAAGTGTGCCATCCTTCCAAGCATGAGCAATTTTTTTCTCAAGTTCTTCTACTCCACAAATTTTATGGAATGCAGCTTCTACTCGACCAATCGGACAATTCGGCACATCCGCTTGAAAAACGAGCCTTGCTAAGCGGTTTCTGCTAGCAGAAGGCTCAATCAGTATCTTTGCTACTTGTTGACCGAGCTTATCGGATGGTTTTTGTCTGACTAAACCGTATGGCAAAACAAAGATTTTTAATAACGGTCGCAACCAACGAATGGGGAAGTTAACAATAACACCATGCAGCGCTGCTTCACATTCATGCAGCAAATGTTTGCAACACCAAATAACCACAGGTAAATCTTCTTTTGGCTCACCATCATGGTGAAAGCGCTGAAGTACCGCGGATGCTAAATATAGATAACTGAGGATATCGCCTAGCCTGGCAGAAAGTTTTTCCTTGCGTTTGAGCTGACCACCCAAACTTATCATGCATAAATCACTTAATAGGGCTAAACAAGCGCTATATTGGGTAATCAGCTTGTAAAAACGCTGAGCAGCCCCTTTCGGTACCTTCACAAGGTGGCCATCGGCTAATGAATATATCATCGCTTTGCCTAAATTACCCAAAGCAAATTGGAAGTGACCCCACAACGCATCATCGAATGCAGCCAAATCATTGGCTTGGATGCTCTTCATCTCTTTAAAAACATAAGGATGACAACGAATAGCGCCCTGACCAAAAATAATCAAACTTCTTGATAAGATATTGGCTCCCTCCACGGTAATACTGATTGGACAACTTTGAAAATCGCGCCCCAAATAGTTGTTAGGACCCAAGCAAATTCCCTTGCCACCATGAATATCCATGGCATCACAGGCCAATTGTCTAGACCGCTCGGTCGTGTGATATTTAACAATGGCACCGGCAACAGGTGGTCTTGCACCTTGATCAATCGCTGCAACGGTCATGGTTAGGGCCGCGTCAATGATATAAGTATTCGCCGCAATGCGAGCCAATGGTTCTTCAATGCCTTCAAATTTAGCGATTGGTTGATGGAATTGTGTGCGAATTCGCGCATAAGCCCCAGTTACCAGTGCACCAGCCTGGGCAGCTCCAGAGGCACTAGAGGGCAGAGAAATAGCACGCCCAACGCTCAAACATTCCATTAACATCCGCCACCCATGCCCAGCCATGTCAGGTCCACCAATCAAACAATCAATGGAGACGAATACATCTTTCCCTTGTGTGGGACCATTCATAAAGGCAACATTTAAAGGAAAATGCCGACGACCTTTAACCACCCCTTGTGTTTGTGCAGGAATCAGCGCACAACAAATTCCAATATCTTCCCCCTTGCCCAACAAGTTGTCTGGGTCGAACAGGCGAAAAGCCAAACCAATCACGGTCGCCACCGGGCATAAAGTAATGTATCGTTTACTCCAAGTTAAGCTCATGCCCAATACTTTTTGACCTTGGATGGTTTTATAGCAAACAACCCCCGTATCAGGAATAGATGCGGCATCTGATCCTGCATTCGGGCCGGTCAACGCAAAACAAGGGATGTCTTCGCCGACCGCCAAACGTGGCAAATAATGATTTTTTTGCTCTTCTGTTCCATATTTTAGCAACAATTCAGCGGGGCCCAGCGAATTAGGTACAGATACAGTAGTTGCTGCTGTAATTGAACAACTATAAAGCTTGACTAAAACTGACATTTGCGCGGTTGCCGAAAATTCAAGACCACCATACTGCTTGGGTATGATCATACCAAAAAATTTATGCTCTTTGATAAATTTCCATACCTCCGGGGGTAAATCAACTCGGTTGTGGGTGATATCCCAATCATTTAACATCCCACAGAGCTCCGTGACCGGGCCATCTAAAAATGCTTGCTCTTCATCCGTCAGCTTGGCTTTGGGCGCGTTCAATAGGACAGAAAAATCAGGGGCGCCACTAAATAAATCACCTTCCCAACTCACGGTCCCCGCCTCAAGCGCTTCGCGTTCAGTGGCAGACATGTTCGGCATTGCACATTTAACCATACCAAAAATATAATGAGTGAGAATAAGTTTACGTAAAGGTTTGATGCTTCCGAAGACGATAGAACACCAAAAAAACCACAGGTAGGCCTGAAAAAAACCACCTGACAAATGATACATGGATGTCAAAAGTGCTAACGGCGTAACTCCAAGCAACCAAACTAAAATAGATGCTTGTTTAATCAACAAAGTAGAGAAGCACCCCAGAGTAATCAGTACATAAATTGCGCTTAACATGACACATCCTTATTTTCATCGTTGGACCAAATACTGACTCTCTCGCTTAACTGAAACAATACCAAAATTGAAATACACAAAAATGAGTGTCATACAAAATAGCCTTGATTGATTTGAGCAAATACCTGCCATCTTTAGGCAAAAAAACACTGAAACACCAAGCGTTGATGCAACCATCATGAGACGACACGCGGGCTTAAATTTAATTTTGTATTTAAAAACAAGCGAAGAAGCAACTTGCCCCATCGTTGCCAAGGCAATGAGTATCGGCAACAGAAATCCAAAGAAAGAAAATAGCACAAATGGATAAACAACTGCAATCAGCAGATTTTTCATAATAACTAACTTACTCTCTTTTAACCATGCATGGGCATCAAACACACCTTGCTGTGTTTTTTTCATGGTATATTCTGTGATTTTATATGGTTCTATTGGTAATTGATTTTCTGCACCCTCCAGCAAATTGGAAAGCTTGGGGGATCGAAAATAATAAACATGCTTTGTAATTAACATGACTAATTTGGGATACTTTTCAGTTATTTTGTTAATTTGACCGGTGGTATCAATGATAACAATCGCATCACCCTCTTCATTCTTAATGACATAGGGCATTTTCTCATTAAAAATAAAAGCCCCATCGACAACTTGCAGCTTGGGTATTTTAGAAAAAGGGATTAGTAGATTACCTGACATCTCTTTATTGAGTTTCATCATGGATTGCACTGAAAAGGGAACAACGACAATCATTAACAAAGTCAGACAATAAATGACACCAAAGCCTTGCCATCTTTTTGCCACATCAACATACAATCGTCTGGAAAAAAGAGCGAGATACAAAGCCTTCCAATAGGAGTATAAAGGCATATCAACCGGTTTTAACGTATGTGTCTTATGATGTTTTTTCATTTTTTTAAGCCTTGTTGATTAAACAATATCCTCTTAGTACACGACAAAAAATTAAATGTTCATGGTTTGTTGTCCCCGCGCAGGCGGGGATCCATGCTGCTATTGGCCTCATACCAAATTCACAATAGATTCCCGCCTGCGCGGGAAAGACCACTCCATTTTTGTCGTGTACAAAGCAATATCTCTAAAGTCTATTGACAATTAGGGTTTGTTGACAATTCATCTTTCGAAGCCTTACTTCCCGCTGCTTGTCCGCGGGATCCAGAGATCTTGCTCAAGGCAAAGAAATATTGTAGTAAAACAGCTCCTAATCTTTGCCCGCCGAAGATACCAATTTTAAATTTAATAGCTGGGTATAAATAGGTTTGCTTCCCACGAGTTGAACAACCGTCGTTGCCATTAAGCAAGTCACCATCATCGGCAAAATCAAAGAATAATTTTGCGTCATTTCAACAACCAAAACAATCCCTGTGATCGGCACGCGAACCGATGCAGCAAATAAACCACCCATGCCCGCCACAGCAAACATCCCTTGCTGGGTTGTTTGATCGAGTAGAGTGGAGGGAATCAGATGAAAAAAAGCAATTCCTATGAGAGTTCCTAAGGCAAGCAAAGGTGCAAAAATACCCCCAGGCACATCGGTGACGTAACACAACATCGTCAGGATAAAGCGGATAAAAAATAAAAAGACCAGTACACTCAAACCAGGATCTAGTTTGATCGACTGTTCAATAATAACATATCCTCCGCCAACCCAGTTCGGCTCGATATAAGCCAATATACCGATCAATAAACCAATACCCATGACGTAGACAGCTCGACGTAAGAGGCTAAGTCGTTCAATTAAAACCAGCATTTTCACCAGCGACACGTTAAATAATACCGCAACCAAACCAACCAAAATTCCAAACAGAAAAAACAAGGCCAATGCAGATAAATCAGGCGTTTGATAAATGGGCATATTGATAGAGGGTTCATTGCCCAGCATGATCCGCATCACGATGGTTGACATCACACAAGCAATGGCCACCATCTTGAAATGAATAAAAGAAAAATCAAATTGCTTTCTCATTTCTTCAAGAATAAATAGAATGCCTGCAATCGGTGCATTGAAAACGGCGGCTAATCCTGCAGCTGCCCCAGCGGAAATCAGCGCATTTGTCTTTTTGACGGGCACCTGAAACAACTGTGCAAGCATGGCCCCGAGATTACCGCCCATTTGAATAGCAGGCCCCTCTAGACCTAACACCAATTTTGCAGAAATAGCCAATATACCACCAAAAAATTTAACAGGGAGAAGTCGTTTCCAAAAAATACCTCTTTGATGGATCAACGCGCCTTCAATCTCTGGAACACCACTACCCCCCCCCTCCGGGGCAAATTGAACAACCAAAAACCAAGCGATCAGCGCCATCATCATAGAAATCAAAGCCGAGATCACGCCAACAGACCATCCCTTGGCCCCTAAGACACTGAATAGATGGGTCAGGATGTGATCGCATAATCGAATGGAAATTTGAAAACAAGACGTCACGAAACCGGTGACAACACCCAATATGACCGCAATGGCATAAAAATAGATAATTTTTTCGCGCATCAAAATTTTTCTTTAAAAGAGACTCCACATCAAAGCATTCTACTGTAAAATTAAACTTTTGGGTATTTCAAGGAGTCCATCTTGCATATGACGATTGCAGAGTTAAAAAAAATTGCTGATTTATCGTATTTAGACCCGGTAGATGCCGAAGCATTATTGGATGAAGCCAATCTTATCCTCAATAAAATGGATACACTACATCAACTGGATGTTGCGAATGTTGAACCACTCTTACACCCGGTTAGTACCCACCAAACCGTGCGAACTGATGATATTTCAGCCGATAACCATGTTGATGCATTAGCCAAGATTGCCCCCTTGTTTGTAGATGGGTACTATCTAGTACCCCGTGTCATTCAAGGTAAATAAATCATGCATACGTTATCCTTACGCCATTTGATTGACGCCTTACAAACCAGGCAAATATCTAGTCTGGAATTGGTTGAACACTACCTAAAGCGCATTCAACAAGCTCAATTTTTAAATGCATTTATCAGTGTAGATGAAGAATTTGCACGAAAGAAAGCCAACAGAGCGGAGCAGTTGCTGAAACAAGGTAACGCGCCGTTGCTCACAGGTATTCCCATGGCTCATAAAGATGTATTTTGTACCAAAGTGATGCCAACCACGTGCGGGTCAAAAATGCTGGCTCAATTTATCTCACCGTATGACGCGACCATCGTTCAACGTTTGGCAGCAGAAGGCTCAGTTATGTTGGGTAAAACCAATTTAGACGAATTCGCGATGGGGTCAACCAACGAATCGAGTTATTTTGGTCCCGTGAAAAATCCCTGGAATCCAGCTCACACATCTGGCGGATCATCAGGCGGATCGGCCGCGGCTGTCGCAGCGCGCTTGATTCCATTTGCTACGGCATCGGATACCGGCGGTTCAATTAGACAACCTTCTGCTTTTTCCGGGGTATCGGGTTTAAAACCAACTTATGGTATGGTGTCTCGATTTGGGCAAGTCGCCTATGGATCAAGTCTTGATCAAGCAGGGATTATTGCGCCAAGCGCCGAAGATCTTGCTTTGAGCATGCAGCCCATGATGGGTTATGATAGCCTGGACTCGACTTCTATTGATCGTCCAGCACCTGATTTGATCAAAAATCTCAATCAACCTATCAAACCACTGCGAATTGCCTTGCCCACTTGCTTTTTTAGTCCTCATGTTCAAGTAGAGGTTCAACAGGCAATTTTAGCGGCTATTGATTTGTTTAAAGCAGCAGGGGCTAAAATAATTGAAGTCGATTTATCCTTATTTTCTTATTGGGTACCGTGTTATTATGTGATTGCGTGTGCAGAAGCATCTTCTAATTTAGCCAGATATGATGGTATCCGCTTTGGACATCGCGCCCAGAACACCACCCATATCAAAGATTTGATGATCCGCTCGCGCAGCGAAGGTTTTGGAATGCAAGTCAAACGCCGCATTCTCACGGGTACCCACGTCCTCTCATCGGCGCACCACGATGACTATTATCTTCGTGCACAAAAAGTACGTCGATTAATCAGTCAAGAATTAAAAACCGTGCTCACTGATGTGGATATCATCCTGGGACCAACAACACCCCGCTGCGCTTTTAAACTAGGTGAAATCCATTTTGATACACCCCAATATCAATTGGCTGATATTTTCACGGTATCAGCCAACCTCGCTGGACTGCCTGCACTGTCAATTCCAGTTGGTTTCAGTGACAGCCTCCCAATTGGCATGCAAATGATAGGCAATCATTTCAGTGAAGCGCGTTTGTTACAAATTGCCCATTTTTATCAGCAACAAACCGATTGGCATCAGCAAATTCCAGCATCAGGAGAAATACAATGACCTGGGAAACCGTAATCGGATTAGAAGTCCATGCGCAATTAAACACAGCGACAAAACTATTCTCTGGTTCTAAGACTCAATTTGGCGCACCAGCAAATACCCAAACCAGTTTTATTGATGCGGGTTTGCCAGGGACTTTGCCTGTTTTGAATCATCAAGCAATTTGTCTCGCCATTCAGTTTGGGATAGCAATTCAAGCGGAGATTCAACATCTATCATATTTTGAAAGAAAAAATTACTTTTACCCGGATTTACCAAAAGGATACCAAATTAGTCAATGTCAAAGACCAATTGTCAATGGTGGTCACCTCGATATTCAATGTCTGGGTCAATCAAAGCGCATCCTCATCGAACATGCACATCTTGAGGAGGATGCCGGTAAATCAATTCATGACCATCACGGAAATTATTCTGGAATAGATTTAAACCGCGCGGGTATTCCTTTATTAGAAATCGTCACAACACCGTGTCTATCGAATGCAACAGAGGTAGTCACTTATTTGCGAGAATTACAACAGTTACTTCGATTTTTGCGTATTTGCGATGGCAACATGCAAGAGGGTTCGTTCCGCTGTGATGTAAACTTGTCCCTTCGAAAAACAGGTGATGAAAAACTTGGAACCCGCACAGAATTAAAAAATCTCAATTCATTTCGTTTTATTGAAAAAGCGATTGCTTTTGAAACTGCACGTCATCAAGCATTACTTGAGTCTGGGAGGACTGTCGCACAGCAAACCCTTTTATATTGCCCCGACACCAATACCACGCAACCCATGCGTGACAAAGAGAATGAAAACGATTATCGCTACTTTGCCGATCCTGATTTGCTACCTATTCAAATTTCTAATGATGACATCGATCGCCTCAAACAGACAATGCCCTTGCTACCAACTGTAATAAGGCGAACAATGGCCGAACAAGATCACCTGAGTTCAGACGACATTGGTTTTCTTTTAACGACACCTGATCATGTGGAATATTATAAGCAAGTCAAACAGAATACCCAGGCGAGTCCAAAATTAATCGTTAACTGGCTTAAAGGAACCTACGCAGCTGCGTTAAAACAGCACCAATTAACGTTTAAAAACCCGCCTGTTTCAGCAACCCAGCTTGGATATTTATTGGATAAACTTGTTGAAAATAGCATCTCTGGAAAAGTTGCTAAAGATTTATTTAACCAATTGTTAATCACAGATAAAGACTTAGAAACACTGTTTAAAACAGGCGAATATCAATGCATCCACAATAATCAGCAACTGGAAGTGACCATTCAACAGATCATGCAAAGAAATCCCGCTCAGGTTGCAGAATATCGAGCAGGAAAAGAAAAGTTAATTGGTTTTTTTATGGGGCAAGTCATGAAGGCGACCAATGGGCAGGCAGATCCAGAACAGGTTGATAAATTATTGCGTCAACAATTGGCAGCATATCATCTTGATCAAAGGTGAGTGTCATCAATGTAAACAGACCCTATTACCACTCTCACTCGACTTTAGCCATTTTTCCTTAATCCGTTCGCCCTGAGGAGCGTGCGTAGCGTCTCGAACTGATGTATCCCCACGAATTAGTGGTTGAAATAAAGATCGCGTCATGATCAAATTAGCCTGCTTAAACAAGGGGCTAAATATGCAAGAAATTGACCACTATCTACACAATTCTTTAAGAGATTCATGCTCTACAATG
>DAIDKT010000056.1 GCA_027449905.1 Legionellales bacterium | reverse complement strand
TAGAGATCTGAATTGTCAACACGCCCTAGAGCAGGGGGCAGTTAAATAATCAGGATGTATAAGGCACCGGGGCCTCGTAATACCTGCACCAGAAACTGCTGCTGCTTACGATGCGCGAGTGCTTGCAGGGTGTTTGTGTCTGGTGTAGGTTGATTGTTCGCTGAAATAATCACGTCTCCGGGTCGAACACCAGCCAGCCAGCCAGCACTGTTTTCCGATGCCCCAACAATTTGCACCCCCTTGATATGACCGTGCGGAGGCGAATCTTGTTCAAAGTTTCTAAGCGCCAGACCATATAAAAATGGGTTATTTGCCTGCAACAGCTGCTCATTTTTTTTGATGTCAGTGACCATTGCTTTTAATGTCATGTCTTTTCCTGCGCGTTTCAGGGTGATGGTAACTTCGCCACCAACGCGGAGCAGGCTTACCACCGTTTTCACTTGAGACGCTTGTGTGATTTTTGTGTCATTCACTTGGGTGATCACATCGCCTGCTTTTAAACCCGCCGCTTCAGCTGGTGATCCTTCATTCACTTGCGCGAC
Source organism: Legionellales bacterium (assembly GCA_027449905.1). Lineage (GTDB taxonomy): Bacteria > Pseudomonadota > Gammaproteobacteria > Legionellales > Legionellaceae > DAIDKT01. The sequence goes on along the minus strand of DAIDKT010000056.1, from coordinate 20,134 downwards.
CAAAGCACCTTGAACATTTTCATCATAACCCATTGCTTGGGCGAGCTCTGGTGTGAGATGTTGGACAAAAATCCCCATGAGACCACGATGTACTGAACCAAATTTAATGATTTGCTGGGCAACGTCTTTGGCCATATTAATGGGAATAGCGAAACCGATGCCAACATTGCCACCGTATAATGAAATAATGGCGGTATTGATTCCGATTAGCTCTCCTTGTGCATTCACCAGTGCACCACCGGAATTACCTGGGTTAATTGCAGCGTCAGTTTGAATGAAATTCTCAACCCCTTCAATATTGAGATCACTGCGTTTCATGGCACTGACAATTCCGAATGTGGCAGATTGACTATTTCCAAAGCTATTTAGACCAAATGGGTTGCCAATGGCGACCACAAAATCACCGACTTCAATTTTGTCTGAGTCACCAATCGGTAAACTCTTCAAATGATTTGCGTCTATTTTTAAAACAGCAATATCTGTTTCGCTGTCACTGCCAACCAGTTTCGCCTTTAATCTGCGTCCGTCATTGAGGGTAACGGTGATGATTTGTGCATGACGAATGACATGATCATTGGTTACGATAATACCTTCTTTGGGATCGATAATAACACCTGATCCAATGCTTTGAAATTTTCTTGGTTTTTCTTGCGTTGGTTGGGTTCTGTCGTCATCCTCTGATGATGGCATCGCTCCATTGGGCATCAAACCTTGAACGGCAATATTGACGATCGCTGGCATCACATTTTTTAAAACAGGTGCCAGGGTCGGTAATTGATTAACAGGCGTGGCTTTTGTTCCTATTGATGCACATAGAAAAAAACCAGCTAAAAAAGATCGAAGAAGTTTTTTCATGATTATTTATCCTGAAACCAAATTAAAGTTGCCATTCTACCGGTTTGTGATTCACGTCGGTAGGAGTAAAATTGTTCTTTTAATTCATAAGTACATGCGTTAGATTGGTAAACTTGAATCAAACCTAAAGATCGAAGAATAAGTTCAGCCATTTTAGCTAAGTTTGTATAAAAATGCGAGTCATGGTACTCAAATGCTTGCTCGGCAAAGCCATATCTTGATTTAAAAACATCGACTACTTCGGGGCCTGTTTGATAACATCGAATGCAAATCGCAGGGCCAATCCAGGCGAGACAAGCACCTGGTTCGCTCTTGATTAACTTGAGTGTATTCTCAATAACACCACCTGCTAATCCTCGCCAACCAGCATGAATGGCTGCGATTTCGTTTCCTTGTTGATTGCAGATAACGATGGGTAAACAATCAGCTGTCATAATGACCAAAGGTACTTGACTCAAGCGGGTAACCGCGGCATCAGCCTGTCGTTCAATTTGCTCATGATCTACCACGATGCAGTGTGAACTATGTGTTTGATCAAGCCAAATAGGCTCGCTCGATAATGATAAAGAGGTTTTTAGCCATTCACGGTTGGCAAGAACTTGGCGCGGATCATCATTCACATGCATACCTAGGTTTTTGCCTGATAGCCTGGTTGTTGTGAGTGCTTTCACATGAGCGGGTGCGGGCCAATTAGCAATCAGATGATTCAAGATAGGTATCCAATGTGGTTAACAGCGAGTGAAAGTCATCGGGTAGGGACGCTTTGCAGACTATTTCAGTTTGTAATCTGGGATGTAAAAAAGATAACTCACAGGCATGCAATGCTTGGCGTTTAAATTGCGTCATCTGTTCTCTGATAAAATCAGGGACACTGACGGGTGAACGCCATCGACCTCGGTAAAGTGGATCACCGATCACTGGATGATGCAAATGCGTCATGTGGACGCGGATTTGATGTGTGCGCCCTGTCATCAGTTTCACCTGCAGTAGCGTGCATAGTTGATACTGCTTTTTGACGGAGTAATGGGTTATCGCTTCTTTGCCTTGGGGTAACACGGCCATTTTCAACCGATTGCGTGGATCGCGTCCATACCCGGTTTCGATGGCGCCCCCTGAAATGACATGACCATAAACCAAGGTTAAATAATATCTTTGTATTGTGCGCTCATGCATTTGCCGAATTAAACTGGTATGCGCAGTGAGTGTTTTGGCAATAACCAATAAGCCGGTTGTGTCTTTATCGAGCCGGTGAACAATGCCTGCACGAGGTAAATGGTGCAAAGTGGCGTCATGATGAAGCAACGCATGAACCAATGTATGTTGAGGATTGCCCGCACCCGGATGAACAATCAAACCGCTTGGCTTGTTGACCACCAATACATCATCATCTTCAAAGACAATATTTAGAGGAATGTCTTCGGGTTCCAGCAACTCAGTCTGGCATATCAATGTTTGGTTTAGGACAATTTGCTCGCCCCCACATACTTTATCTTTCGGTTTATAACGCTGTTGGTTTACGGTAATGACACCTTCTTTTAGCCAACTAGATAACTTAGAACGCGAGTAATCTGGAAAAAGATCTGCCAGCACTTGATCGATTCGTCTGCCGTGATGAGATGAGGGTACATGGATCATGTCATACTCGTGTTGACAGCGTTGCTAACTAACCGACCGCGCAGTGAATTTGGTTGAACATCGGTAATGCAGATATCCACAAATCGCCCTTGTAAATCGTCAGGGCCATTGAAGTTAACCACGCGATTGCATTCGGTTCGACCAGCCCACTGTGCTATATCTTTTTTTGAGGTGCCTGTTACTAAAACTCGTTGGTTTGTGCCAAGCATCGATTGGCTGTAGCGAGAAGCTTGTAAGGTCAATTGATCTTGTAAAATTTTCAAACGTTCTTTTTTGACCTCTAGAGGCGTATCATCTGGTAAATTAGTAGCGGGAGTCCCTGGCCTTTTACTAAAAATGAAACTAAATGACATATCGAAGCCGATTTCATGCACTAAATCCATCGTGTCTTGAAAGTCCTGATCAGATTCCCCGGGGAAACCAACAATGATGTCGGTTGATAAACGAATGTCAGGTCGTATTTGACGTAATTTGCGAATTTTTGATTTATACTCCAGCACCGTATAACCGCGTTTCATCATGGCAAGAATTCTATCTGAACCACTTTGTACCGGCAAATGCAAATGATTTGCAAGGATTGGTACGTCTGCAAATGCATGAATTAAGTTGTCTGAAAAAGCCAGCGGGTGTGATGTGGTGAAACGAATGCGTCCCAAACCATCTAGCGCTGCGATATATTGAATTAATAAAGCCAGATCTGCGATTTCGCCATTTTCCATCTGTCCACGATAATCATTGACATTTTGACCCAGTAAGTTAATTTCTCTAACCCCTTGCGTGGTCAGTTGATGGCATTCGGCGAGCACATCATCCAATGGACGACTGATTTCTTCGCCGCGTGTGTACGGAACAACACAATAGCTACAGTATTTACTACATCCTTCCATGATGGAAACAAAGGCAACAGGCCCTTCTGCTCTAGGTATGGGCAAGTGATCAAATTTCTCAATTTCAGGAAAACTAATATCGACCACTGGTTTTTTCTTCTTTAGTCGTTCTTCAAGCATCGCGGGTAAACGATGCAGCGTTTGTGGTCCAAAGACCAGATCAACAAAAGGTGCGCGTTTAAGGATATCGCCTCCTTCTTGGCTGGCTACACATCCGCCTACGCCAATAATCACATGAGGATTTTGTTTTTTATAGTCACGCCATTGTCCTAACTGTGAAAAAACTTTTTCTTGGGCTTTTTCACGAATCGAGCAAGTATTCAATAAAATGACGTCGGCTTCTTCCACCTGTTCGGTTGGCTCTAAACCGTGCGATTCAAATAATACGTCGGCCATTTTTGATGAATCATATTCATTCATTTGGCAGCCATTTGTTTTAATAAATAATTTCTTTGACATCTGATAACCTTTTAGTTTTCAATGCTTCGACAATGGGTTTCTGGAACTTTTGGTAATAGCAAAAATGCAATGACCAGTCCAAGTGGTAGCAATGCCAGTGCAGCGTAATAAGCTTCGATTGGATAAAATCGGACCTTGTCCACAATTTGCCCCTGCCACATTCGATCCAAAATGAAGCCAACAGCTGGTTGGGCGAGGGCAATTCCGACCATGTTCATCATATTCATAAAGCTCAAACCAGTTGCAACATAGCGCTTGTTGCAAAGTTCTTTGGCAACTGAAAAAGAGGTTAAAAAGCCGGCGGAAAAGACACCAAATAAAAACAGTAGAATTTCCATGATGAATGTGGAATGAATTGGGCAAAATATAAATAAATCACTGGTGATAATGGCGCCGACAGTACCAATATACATGGGGGGTTTACGCAAACCAATCTGGTTAGAATAAATACCCCACAGCGGCCCGGCAATTGCCCATCCAACAAACACCAAAGAAATATAATTGGCTGCGGTAGCTTTTGCCACATGCATTTTCAACATAAGAAAGGGCACGCCCCACAGCCCGCAAAAAACAGGCGTTGACATATACATCAGGCCGCCATAAATGGCGACTATCCAGAGACTTTTATTTTTGATTAACGTGACCAAGCTTTTCATGACTGGTTCATTTCCTGGCGATGATGCTTGTTTGTTCTTTTTGATTTTCTCTGTTGGAGAATCTTTGGTAATCATAAATATCAGCAACGCCAGAAAAACACCGATGGTTCCCATGATTTTCATGCTTTCACGCCAGCCATAATTATCGATTAGTAAGGCAAGCGGCGCTTCACCACCGATGGCGCCAAGCATGCCGATTGTGACCATTAGTCCGGTTAGTAACGCAAATCGTTCAGATGGAAACCAACTGGCAGCAAATTTCATGGCGCCAACCGCTGCAAATGCAGAACCAAAACCAATCATGAGTCGCGCGATACATGCCATGAGAAAATGATCAGTTAAGCCAAAAGCGATGGTACTCACACCACAAATAGCTGTCGCAATAGTTAGAAGTCTGCGCGGGCCAAAATAATCCATTAACAGCCCACCTGGCAATTGCATACCAGCATATGAATAAAAGTAGATGCCGGATAAAATACCGAGGGTTTGGCTGGTGACACCAAACCCGCGCATGAGCTCTGTACTCATCACACTGGGTGAAACTTGTAAAAGACACTCGTAAAAATAAAACACACAAGCCAATCCCCATACAATCCATGACTTGATTGTTTCTGTTGGCGTTGTATTTGTTGATTCAATTGTATCTTGCCCGGCCATTTTGTAACGATCTCCTGATCTGAAAATGTATACTTGAAAAGCAATGACGGTCTAGGGACAATTCATACTTCGACGTCCCGCGACTTGCTCGCTGGATCCGCAATCAACGCCATGTTGAAAACGTATTCTTACTACGATTCAGCTGCGTTTTTTAGGATCGTTTGAAAACACGTATTTTTGAGCAAACCAAAAATAATTGATGGTATCATCTTGTTGTATGGTTGTCTATTTTTTTGCGTGATTGTACTTCGTGATAGTCAGTTGTTGATAATGGGTATATGCCGTGGATGAACCACGGCATATAGGTATTTGAGGATAATTTATCGATTGAGTTGTTGGGCAATCATCTCAAGAACATGGCCGCTTGCGTTATTATTTTTTCTTCCATTCGCTTTTGTGCCACTGATTCCATTTTGCTTTCTGAGCGTCAGTTAAAACTTGAGAGATTTGTAGTCTTTCAGTCAGTCTGATTTTCATGATTTCACCAATCAGGGGCTGCTTTTGATCTACATAGCTGTCTATTTTAGACTCGGTGAGGGTATTTGATTTGAAATCTTGATCAATCTCTTTTGAAATTTTCTTCAGTTCATCTTTTTTGGGCTTGATGTCGTCACTGGCTTTTTTAATGATATCTTTTATTTTGGTTTTTTGCTCGGCAGTTAGGCTTAACTTTTCAGCGATTTTGTTGACTTTTTTGCTTTGATCCCATGTATCGTGACTATCTGCAAAGGCGGCGGGCGCTTGCACCAATAAAAATGATAAGGCTACTGCTGCTAAAGATAAATGCTTTTTCATCATACACTCCCTGGTTATCATTCAACTGCGCATAATGACTATAGGGTAACCTAATCACGATTTCAAGTCTTTGTGGAAAAACGGGCGCGCTTAAGAAGATAAATTTTAAACACTTTATCTTGATTTTGAGATATCGCGGTACTAATATTGCCATTAAGTCTAGTTAGGATGACGCGGGTTCAATTTGATTGAGTAAATCAAACTAATCCGCAACCTGGCGAGTTACAATAAAAGTCGAGTATAACAAGATGTATAATTAATGTATTTCGCAAGTAGGCCTGGCGCATGAGCTCAAATAAGATGCCGGGAGCCTACATTCACTAGAGAGGATGATGCAAAGCAAAAGACAAATTAATGAGTCTAAGGTGATTAATCAGTCTAAGGTGATTAAAGAGCTTAGGCAATTGGCTACTATTAGCAGACAGTTTGAATACGATTCACTCATTAAACAAAGACAGAAAGACGGCCACAAAATCTTCCTACCGGACTGGGGAAAATCTGCAGCTGGTAAGGTCGTGGTAAATTCTTCACCCAATTGGTCATATAATAATGGGACTTTAGTGATCAAATACCCTTATGATGAGACTGCCCTTCAAGAAGCGCAAGCATTCATTGATAATATTGCAAAGAAAATGAATGTCCCATGGTATAATACCGGTTATCAAATAGAAATTCCTGAGTCGCTCCAAGAAGAACCATTTAAAAGCCAGTTTGACGCTTTAGATATGCAGTCTTCTGGCTGGAATTTGTCAGGTGGTAAATTGGTCATTCACCATCCCTATCAAGATAGCTCTTTGGCAGACGCCCAAAATAAAATAAGTAAAGAATTAAAAACCAGTTTGAGTTTTAAAAAACCAACGGAACAACTTAAAACAAGTCCGAAAAACTATCAAGGCCTTAACCTCAAAACATTGGGTAAACGTGGGCCAAACAAAGCCGTTGACCCGATTGTATTGTATGTAGATAACAGAAGAAAAAAACTCAAAGTATTAAAAATAGATAGAAATTCCGATAATCCCAAAAAGATCGCATTACCCGGTGGAATGTTAGAAGACTCAGTACGGAAAACTTGTATTAATGAGCTTCTTGAGGAAGTGTTTAGCCCTAGTATGTTTCGTGCGGACACAAAAAACGCAGAATCTTTGAACTTAGAAGATAAAGCCGTCATTAGTGAGAAGATAACTGAATTATTGAATGCACAGTGGGTTAAAGATTCAAATATTTCATTTCCACCTTCTTTATTCGAGTGGAATACTGACAACGAAAATAATGACCAATATATACGCAGAATTTTGGAGGATTTGGATGCACTAGAATTCCAAAACGAGCAAGGCAAAAAGTTAACTGATTTGGCAAAAGGTTCAGTTCAAAGAACACAATTCCTCACACGCATGAAGGTAGAATTATATAAAAAATTATTGCCTGAGCTATACAAACAATTTTGTTACCTTGTAAATGCTGATAGTCTCACAGGTAAGGAAGTAGTGAATGGAAGTGACCCACGAAACACGGATTATGCGTGGATGGTTACTACCCCAATAACCATTCCTGCTGACAGCCTTTTTACAGATGCAAATAAAATGAAAACTGGACTGAGTATCATAGAAGGTGAGGGAGGTGACGACGCTGGGAACTCTCGCTTCATTGATGTCGATGTATTTTGCTGTGGTCACGACAAACCTTTTGCGGATCATAGAGCTTTGCTTCTTGATGGAATGGCTGATGTGTTTCAGCATAAAAAAATCAAACTAAGCCCAGATATTGTTGATCAAATTAATCTAATTAAACAACGAATGGAACACGAAATAAGAATGGCAAGGGTCAGCGAGACTATCGAGCTTTTTGAAGGTATTCTAAATCCGAAAGTTGTGTCAACTACGACCAACCAGAGTTTTGAATCTAAATCTCAAAGTATCCCAACTTCTAAAGCTAAAGCTGAAGATGCCAATGAAAATACTGATTTGAAAAAACTTGTAGATGCTTTGTTAGCTCCGCTTAATCATTATAATTCGAATCCAAATCCAAATCTTCAAGATTTGAAGACTGCCTTGAAAAAGGCGATAAAAGACCATCCCCAAGCTTCTTACTCCCTAGGTAGTTATGTCATTGCGTTCACTAATGCATTGATTACAGTTCTGTCATTGGGGTTCAGTCCTGGGTTTTTGGATCAGTCAGCTGCAACAAAAGCTAAAATGGATTATGACCAGACAAGAAATAAGTTGATTAAACAAGTGGAGTTGGTGACGGATCTCACAAAGTTCAAGAGTAGATCTATGGACCCAAAATAGTCCATTCATTATATGCTCGAAACACCTTTGTTTTGAGCATATACCCATTATACCTGAACATACTGTTTTTTCCCCACACAAGGATGACCCATTAAACGGCATATTAATCACCCAATTTGCTGATATTGTTCCCGAGAAGCCCCATTAAACTGACCAATAAAAAAGCACCCCATGACCCCTCGATACATCTTCAACTATTTTTTCTGAGTTTAAACGGTTGTAAAAATAAATCCACATTTGGTTTTTCATGCAGTCGATATTGATAAACAGCGTAGAATGCAATGACATTTTTAAGATAATTACGCGTTTCCTGCCAAGGCAATGTTTCTATCCATATATCAATTTCTTCTGGCGCATGATTTTTAAGCCAATAATTAACTTGTTTCGGTCCTGCATTATAAGCGGCAACCATGAGAACGGGGTGCCAACCAAATTGTTTTCCAAGCTGTCTTAAATAGGCAACACCAATCGACAGATTTTTTTCTATGATAAAGAGCTCACTTGGCTGAGAATAAGGAATACGTTCACGTTTGGCTACATGTTTGGCGGTTACCGGCAGGAGTTGCATCAGGCCATTGGCACCTGCAGATGAAATGATATCTTCAAAGAAGGTACTTTCTTGACGAATCATGGCATAAATGAGTGGCGCGGTGACTTGATTTCGTCTCGCCAAATCGCGAATGACTGTTTGATACGCCAATGGAAAACGCAATACCAGTTGATTATTTAAGTTCTTATTATTACTCAAATAAACTGATTTGCCATACCAGTGTAACTCGTTGGCGACCCAAGAAGCTAAAGCAATTTGCTCCTTTTTGGATAACTCACTACTGAAATCATTCAACCACCGCGAAGCAAGCCAAGATTGATGGGTTACGTAATAATTTTTGATCTGATCGGTAATTGGTTGATAGATAGCCAAACTTGCTGGCTGAGGATCAATCGTTTCATTTTCAAGATGGTACGGTTTGGCTATGCGATTGTTCGCCAGAAAACCATAATAATTACGTTTGGTGCCAATGTGTTGATATAACTCAGTTGCTTTTGTTTTAGCCCCTAATGATTCATAAGCCCGTGCCAACCAATATTGCCAGGCGAGATTATCTTTATCTGGTGAATGTTCGACAAGATAAATCAATTTTGGCCAATTTTGGTGGGATATGGCATAACGGATTTTCCAATCAAAGAGCGCTGGTGGACAAAATGATGGGTTTATTTTTTCAAGCCAAACATAAGCGTCGGGTTCATTGCGCATGGCTTTATAGAGTGCTACCTGGGCTATGAATGTTTGTTGTTGTTTTTCATTCATCATCAATTGCGATCGTGGTTTATTCCAAATTTTGATCGCAAGACCCATGTTACGGGGAATGAGTTGTTTCAAGCCAAAGAGATAAAAATCACCGTGTAAACGCCCCGGTTGTAATTGTAAAATTTTGAGGGGTTTTTGGTAAATACTAACGATTAAGTCGATATCCTGAAGTCGAGGCGGGTTGAATACTTTTAATAAGTAGCGCACCAGTGCAATATTGCGCACATCCAGTGCCAAAGCAATTCGCTCTTCAATGAGAGAATCACCGATTTCATGATTTTTCAATAATAATTCAAATAATTCATTACATGCTTTGGGTGCTGAGCTGCCACGGAGCCATAATCCGGGAATGCTTTGTTTGGCTTGCTCATGTTTTCCTAGCTGGTATAAAGCCATTTGCTGATAACATTGTAAATTGGTATCAGTTGAATCACGATAATATTGGTTGAAATGAACCCAATCTTTTTTTTGCGCCAAAAGATACAACCATTTTTCTCTTAGTTTATTGGTTAAGGGCGATTGATTTTCAATAAATTCAATAAATTCTGGGTTGGCGGTCGTTGGTAGATTTTGACTCCATCGTTCGTACGTTAAAAATTTATCTAGATAAGCTTCTCCCGTCTCGGCTTGGCAAGGAACCTGCATGATTAAACTGAAAACTAAGAGGATCATACGGATATTGAGTGGTTTAAAACGTATCGTCAGTTGACTAATCAGATTTCGACGCCCCGCGACTTGTTCGCGGGATTCATTTCGAATTGATTGTGAACAATAAACTTGTGTATCAAGCAAGATCTCTGGGCTCTGCGAACAAGTCGTGGGGCGTCGGGTTTCAGAAGATAAACTATCAGCAGTCGCAAATTTTAGACCTTTCGAGTGAGGTGAGTATTTATTCATGCGATTTAATCATCAGCACCCAACTCGGCTCTCATGTTTGCAATTGTTCCACGGTAATCAGCACGATGAAATATGGCAGAACCAGCAACAAATTCAGTTGCTCCAGCATGTGCTAACATCTTTACGTTGTTTGTGGTGACGCCACCATCTATGCAGATAGCCAAGTGGGGATATTGCTGGTGGATCTGGGTTATTTTGGGGATGACCTCTGGGATCAGTTTTTGGCCGCCAAAGCCCGGGTTAACGGTCATTATCAAGACAAAATCTAATCGATGAATACACCATTGGATTAAATCTGCTGGGGTTGATGGATTGAGTACCAAACCCGCTTTGCATCCCAAGTCTTGAATCAATTGCAAACTTCTATCCAGATGAATAGTTGCATCTGGGTGAATGCTAATTCTTTCAGCACCGCTGTCGGCAAATTGTTGGATTAATGCATCGACCGGTGTTGCCATGAGGTGGACATCGACACGTAATGTCGGTATTTGCTGTCGCAATGCTTGACATACCAACGGCCCAAAGGTCAAATTTGGAACATAATGGTTATCCATGACATCTAAATGAATCATGTCTGCACCGGCATCAAGCACTGCTTCTACTTCTTGTTTGAGTTGAGTCAGATCGGCTGCTAACAAGGACGGTAGGATGAGATGCGCTGTTTTACCCAAAATTGAATGCTCCATTGAAGGATATGTTAAACGATATCAGTTGGGTACTGCTGCCGAATATATTGACGCTACTGTGCGTTGAATATACGGCGGTTGGTGTAATAAAAGTATATTCAGTCTTAGGATCGGAGGAACCGGTTTGAAAATAGCGGAGATCCAACGAAAACCAAGTAAAATCATCTAAAAAGTAATGTACGCCGACAATCCCTTGTGCAGCCCACGTGGTCCGGGTTTGTAGTGCGCTAAATATCTCACGGCTTGGTATGGTGGTAGAATTCGCTGTTGTGATACTGGGGCTGTAAAATTGCAGGCTATTTTGCACATAAGACATGCCCAAGCCCCCACCCACGAAGGGTAATACACTCGAATATCCATCTTGGCCAGAGGTAAATATATCAAACAAAAAATTTGCCATGACAGCGCCCATGTTCACATCGCCTTGAATGTGGGCATTGGCAGAATTTTCGACATTATCAAACTTGATTGAATTGGGCGGGGTTAATGTGTAGTAAGGGCTCGTAATGGTGACGTTGTTAAGCGTCAATGAGCTGAATGGGTTATTGTCATATAGATACTCGACTTCAAAGCGAAAACGATCACAGAAGCGATAGCCAATTTGTCCGCCGACTTCCCCTAAAACTGAGCGTGGGAGTTTACCGGAATCAGCTGATATAGAACCGTTGGTTCCAGCAATGGTTACAGGCGGGGTAAACGTGAAATTACTCGAGTCGGCATAGCTCACACCTAAAAAAACCCCGCCATAGAACCCATTGACCGGATTGAGTGCATGGGCAGCGTTGTGGCCGATCAACATCATGGCACCGCAAAGAACATGTTTTCCTTTCATGCTACATCCCTATTTATAATTATTTCCATCAAATCGATAGCTAGCGCCCAAATTGGCTATCTGTGCTTGAAACCGATTTCCAAACCTAGAAATATTGGTGGTTGATAAATAACGATATCCCAAACTTAGCGCGTAATTTTCAGCAAAATTGTATGTTACGCCAACCTGACCTTGGTATGCAAATGCGGAGTTACTGGCGGTAAATCGAGTGGTACTGTTAGGTCCTGTGCTATCTAATCTCGTTTGAATCCATCCATAACCAATGCCAACCCCTAGATAGGGTTGAAGCAAAGATGAGAACATACCCGGCAAATCATAATACACATCAGTCAACGCAAAAATGCCTTGATTGTATCCAGATACGCCCGTTTGTTTGACACGATTGACATCAAATTGATTGGTATTTGCCTTGAGATAAAATATTTCTCCCTCATAACGCAGCGGATTGCTTTTAAACCCTATGTTTCCACCACCATCGAATCCACTTTCATAGGTCACATGGTTTCTCGTTAAACCAGCGGCGGTTTTGTTAACGTTACCTGGTATGTATGTATAACCACCAAAAACACTTGAATACCACCCATCAATTGGTGTCGCAGCCATTGCTGAACAACAAGATGCCAGTGAAACAAAAAATACAGCAATCTTCATGATCTGCCTAACATTTTTCGAAATGTGCTTCCATGTTAACGGGTTGGTTTGATTTTGCAAGTATTTCTGCAGATGAGATATCCAACTGAAGTCACTGGGAGTCTTTGGTTAACGGGTATCGCCAATCGCGACCAAATGCACACGGCGTGATTTTAACGCCAGGGGGTGCTTGACGACGTTTATATTCATTACGAATAATCATGTGGATAACGCGAGATACCATTTCTTCGGGATACCCAAGCCTTATGATGGCTTCGCTATCTAGATTGTCATCCATGTAGTGTTGGATAATTGCATCTAATTGATCGTAAGGTGGAAGCCTGTCTTGATCAGTTTGATCAAACGCGAGTTCCGCACTTGGGGCGCGTGTGATAACCCGGTTTGGTATGACGTGGGAAACCTGATTTCTATAATCGGCTAATTCATAAACTTTTGTTTTAAGAACATCTTTTAACACAGCAAAGCCACCACACATATCGCCATACAGCGTTGAGTAACCAACTGCTGTTTCGCTTTTATTACTGGTACTTAATAGCATGCGACCGGTTTTATTGGATAAAGCCATCAATAGAGTCCCGCGAATACGTGCTTGGATATTCTCTTCAGTGATATCGGGGGGAAGATCTGCAAAAGCTGGTTTTAGGGTTGATAAAAATGAAGAAAACAGTGATTCGATGGGTAATGTGATGTGCTCTACGTTTAATAACTTGATTTGTTTTAAAGCATCTTGATTGCTGATGTCTGCCGTGTAGCGAGACGGCATCAACACAGCAAATACACGTGATGGCCCTAAAGCATCAACAGCCAAGGCCAGAGTCAGTGCCGAGTCAATGCCACCGGATAATCCTAATAAAACACCAGGAAAATGATTTTTATCAACATAATCTTTTAAACCGCATAGCAGGGCTTGATAAATGTAAGCAGGTTGTTCCAATGGCGGTGTGATGTGACTAACAATTTGGTCTTGATGAAAGGTGATGGTTTGCAAATGTTCTATGAAAGCAGGGGCTTTGGCTCGAATTTCGCCGTGGCGGTCAACCACACAAGATTGGCCGTCAAACACCAACTCATCTTGTCCCCCCACTTGATTCACATAAACTACCGCCAGGCATTTTTGTGCATGCTGTTTTAAAAGTGATAAGCGTTGCTCATATTTTCGTGTATCAAATGGTGACGCGTTGACAGATAACAGAATGTCAACATGATGGTGAATCAGTTGTTCGACTGGGCCTGGTTGCCAAATATCTTCGCAAATACAGAGGCCAAATCGGTATCCTTTGATGGTGAATAAACAGGGCTTGGCTTCTCCGGATGAAAAATAACGTTTTTCATCAAACACCCCATCGTTTGGCAAATGTTGTTTGTGATATTGGTCTATGCATTGGCCCTTGAAAAAGATACTGACAGAATTAAAGCGCTGATTCTCAACCCGACTAGGATGTCCAACAATGACCAGACAATCATGGGTACAAGCAGCAATGGCAGTCAGTGCCTGGTCAATATGCGAGTATATTTGTTCTCGAAATAGTAAATCCTCTGGCGGATAACCAGTGATTGCCAGTTCTGGGAACAGAATTAGGTCATGTGATTCTTGATGGTTGGTAATAATTTGAATTATTTTTTCGGTGTTTGATCGAATCGCCCCGACAGTTGGGTTTATTTGAGCCATGAGTAAATGGAGAGGGTGCGACATAATATGATTCATCAATCTCAGCATAAGGGGTGGTTTTATTATACATAAGTTGGTGCAGCGTGCGATACCCGATAAACGTTGAGGGCACTTGCTTTAGATTGTCCAGTTACTACTCGACTTTATGAAATTTTTACGAATTCCCGTGGCTTGACCACGAGATCCTTAAATTGCTCACTATGGATACCGACTTTCGTCGGTAATTCGTTCCATTTTAGATCGAAACGAAGTGACAATTATCATTTTTTAGCTAGGATTAGGAATTTCACCAAGTCGAGTACTACACTTATCACATAATACATTAAAAAAAAGTGATATGATGGACAATCAATCCGAGATGGGCGAACCAACATACTACGAGATTCTAGGGCTAAGCAGTACTAATGATCAAGTTGCTATTAAAAAAGCTTACCACAAACTTGCTTTGCAATATCATCCTGATAAACCCGGTGGTAATGAAGAAAAATTTAAACAAATCAGAGCGGCTTATGAAATACTCTCCGATGATGAGCAAAAAGCAGCGTATGATATTCAGTTGCAAGAACCGTCTAGCAGAGCGATAAGGACCTCCGGCTTTGACCGAATGATCTTAGAATCGCTCGAACTCATTTTTTCTAAAGCAAAAAGTCTACCTGTACCGGGGAGTGAAATAGATAAAATGCAGAGCATTCCTCTTGTAATGAATTCTAGTGTAAACCAAGTTTTTACACTAAGAATGCAAAACCATTGCTTAAATATAATCGGTCAATTTAGATCGAATTTGCATAAAGCGCTCTTAATACAGATAAATAGTTTGTATATGAAGGATTTGGTTGCGGAGAATGCGGAATTTAAGCACAGGCTAACCAGCCATGTTTGCATTCTCCGTGAGTTAATTACCCTCAATGATGATATGCTAAAGGATGTGAATGATGGTCTTATAAAGTTAAATCAAGCAGAGCCTATCGACAATTTATTGAAGGCCGAAGCAGTTTACAACAAGATCCTTTCTTCCAATACAATGTTGCCTAACAAAGCAAAAATGAAATCTAGATTGGTAATAACGCCCCACATCGATGGGCTAGAAAGCAACCAGATAGATCAAATTAAAATCATAATAGCAAATCAAAACAATCTTCCTGTGGATAAAAAAATAATAGAGGATATAAGCAATATTACTGACCCAAATGACGCTTCAACAAAAATCAGTCGATTTCAATCCTTGTTACGTCTAAAGTTAATTAGTCTGTGTAGTGAACATTTTGTGACGGAGTTAGTTTCTAATGATAAATTAGAAGAATATAGCTCTGATTTAAGAGTTGATAGTATTGAGCTACCTCGTTTAATTGAAATCAATAAAGAGATGCTACAAGCTGTGAATGATGGCTTTAGTTTATTAAGGCCCTATCTGTCAAAAGAACTACCTCGTATCCTCAATTTATCTCAAGGCAATAATGTTTACGCTCCAACGATTAATTCTTTTCGCACTCAATTAATCCAAAAGGTTAATCTTACGCGCCCCTATTCTTTAAATCAAAAATTAAAGGAGGATATATTAAACATCAAGAGTAAGCGCGAAGGAACCGTGTCTAGCATAACAAAATGTATCCTCATGGCCGAACGAGTTAAGGAATTTGAAACAGAGCACATCAATTGCTCAACAGAACCATTATTAGGTTTGTGGCACACCTTAGCTATGGGGGGGGGGCCAAGTCCCGTGCCAAAAATGGACGGTCTAGAGTCTTGGGTTGCGACAATAAAAGACCAATTAAAAGAAAAATTAAAAGACAAATTAAAGCAATCATTTTTAAAAAACCAAGCTTTGTTGCCAGGAATTGATTCATGTGCTTTAAACAGTTTCAATTTTGATCGGCTTGTCATATTAAATAGGGCGCTCGATTGCAACGTTATCCTGGATGATATTGGCAGCGGTTGCGTAAATGGTCCTTACAGCAATTATATTAGCAGAGCTAAGGCACGTAACTCACAAGAAAAAAACATTAGTAAGTTAGAACAACAATATAACTTTTTGCTTGATAAAAAAGACAGTCTGAAGAAGATCTTTTCTCAATTAATAAAATGTCATCATGAAGAAAACCTGGACCTAGACATAGACATAGATATTCTGTATCAGAGTATGATTACGGAAGATATAGTTCAGGTTGAAGACCCAAATTTGATTAGTAATATCTCAGAACAGGGGCTGAAAAATAGAACCAGTTTGGCTAATAAAACCGTTAGACCCATATTAAACGGAGACGACAATCCTTCTGTTGATGACCATCGGATTATGATTATTGAACAACTTAGAACATATATACGTGACGTTGAAAAAAATAAAAAAAACAATACAGGTGAGATTAACTACGAGCATGGATTTAATTTTTTTAAAAAATCCCGAGGGCTTAATAGAAACGTCAATTACCTGTTATCAAAGCTACTTATCAATGAATTAAACGACTTAAATAAAACGATCCAAGAGATATTTGAAAAAGATAACATCGATATATTACGTAACTCAATAATTGAAAAGAATGATTTTAAAAAAAAACCGCATTTTCAAGATCGAGGCATGCGAAGTGTCAGCTTGAATCGCATTATAGAGGACGCGCGCGATCCAAGTCTACCTCAAAAAAATTCTCTAAACCACTAGAACGGCCGAGGGCCGACCTATACCTTTTTTCTCCGTTCATACGAGAGTTACAACTTGAAAGCAATCCAAAATAGCATTTTACAGTTTATTGGGTATATACTTGCAGATCACCCGAAGACGATGAGTTGTTGATTGTTATGTTAAAAGCTGCACTATCCCGTTTGCACCAAGAGTTTTCACCTGCTGTTTTGACGATTGGTCAAAAATACTATGTTGGAGGGCATGTGCTGAGTATCAAGCTAAGTGATGGCTTGCTGCGTGGTCGCGTGAAGGGGAATAGTGGTCAAATTTATTCAGTTCACTTGGATCTAAAAACTTGGCCGCACACCGGGTCACTTTGCGGTTGTCCAGACCGAGTGAAATGCAAGCATGCTGCGGCTTGTTTTTTTGCGTTACAAGCAAGAGAGCATTTAACGATTATTGAACCGTTAGTTGTTTCTCAACAAATAACCGCATCAGGAAAACAGGTTATCCCGGCGCAAGACGAGGTCATAAATGCTGACAGTTTTACTTGGTATTCAGAATATGCGCCAGAATCCAATGATTTTTTTTCTTATCAACTGGGCATCTTAGTCAACAACAAACCGATCAATATCGTACCCTTGGTTGTTAATTTGTTGCGTCAAATGGATATCAATACGCTTGATCATTTACCTGATGCTAAATTAATGCATTTACCCATAGAGCAACACAAGTGGCTTCAAATTGAGCTAGGGCGAATTAAGCCCTTGTTACGTTTATTATTACAATATGGTTTGAATGAATCAAATAAAGTGGCGATGCTTGAATTGCGCCGCTATCAATTGGCTTTGATGCAAGAAGCAGAGCAAGCGGTTCGTGCGGTTTCAGCAAGGTGGCGAGGGACAGATGATATTCGGTTGTGTTTGAAGCAGCTCAGTGCAATTGAAGCATTGCCAATGGTTACCCCCCCAAAAAGCTTAAAAACCCAATTGCGGGATTATCAGCAACACGGTTTGAATTGGTTGCAGTTTTTAAAACAGCATGATTTTGCTGGTATTTTAGCTGACGATATGGGTTTGGGTAAAACAGTGCAAACTTTGGCCCATTTGCTATATGAAAAAGAACGCGGGTTTTTATCTCACGCGAGTTTAATTATTGCGCCAACCAGTTTGGTTGGAAATTGGTATACTGAAGCCAAGCGCTTTACACCGGATCTCAAGGTTTTAATTTTTCATGGGTTTGATCGCCATCAAGGACAATTTGATGACTATGATTTGGTGATTTCGACTTATGGATTAATCCAGCGCGATAAAATCCGTTTTTTAGCTTACCCTTTCTATTATCTGATTTTGGACGAAGCCCAATTCATTAAAAATCATAGAACCAAAACAACCCAAATTGTTCAACAGTTAAAATCAAAACATCGCTTATGTTTGACAGGGACACCCCTTGAAAATCATCTGGGAGAATTGTGGTCATTGTATCATTTTTTAATGCCGGGTTTATTGGGAGATGCAAAACAATTTCGTCAGTATTTTCGAATTCCCATTGAGAAGGAGCATGATTTAGAGCGAAGGGCTGTTTTAAATGGACGTATTCAACCATTCATGTTGCGCCGGTCTAAAAATGAAGTTTTAAGAGAGTTACCCCCGAAAACAGAAATGATTCGTTTGGTTGAATTAATTGGACCGCAACGAGACTTGTACGAAGCAATTCGACTCACGATGGAGAAAAAGGTCCGTGAAGCGATTGCCGTGCAAGGCATGGGTAGAAGCCATATTGTCTTATTAGACGCCTTATTGAAATTGCGTCAGGTCTGTTGTGATCCGCGTTTGGTGTCTTTAGCCGATGCTGCGATGGCTCATGGGCACTCAGCTAAGTTGGATCTATTAATCGAGTTATTAGATAATTTAATGGAAGAAGGGCGTCGCGTTTTGGTGTTCTCACAATTTACTTCCATGCTCAAATTGATAGAAGATGTATTGATTACCAAGGGTTATAGTTACTTAAAATTAACAGGTCAAACAAAAAATAGACAGGCGCTGGTGGAAGAATTTCAGACAGGAAGCGTTCCAATTTTTCTGATCAATTTAAAAGCGGGTGGAACTGGCTTAAACTTAACCCGTGCAGACACAGTTATTTTGTATGATCCCTGGTGGAATCCGGCCGTCCAAGACCAGGCGGCCAGTCGTAGTCACAGAATTGGACAAGAGGAGCCGGTATTTATTTATAAATTAATCACCGCTGGTACCGTTGAAGAGGTCATTTTAGATATTCAAGCCAGAAAAAAGCAGCTGTTCGAAGGCGTCCTCATGAATCAACCCATGCAATTAACCGGCTTGTCTGATGTTGATATCGATCGTTTTTTCGCGCCTTTATCTTGATTTTTATTTTAGGGTCTGTTGACAATTGATGTCTCGACGTCCTACGCCCATGCCTATGGGTAATGATATGGTCGCGGGACGTCTAAATTACTACCCAGACCTAGAGAAGTCGATCGAGCTGTTGTACACTGAGCCCACATTTCCACTTTAAAAGGATTTTGAAATTAAAAAATATTTTTTGCTTGTGGTTTGCTGCCTATTCTCTTTGTCGTTGTTTGCTGAAAATAACGAAGTTATTGAACAAGGTTCAACAAGTTACTACTTTTCAAGCACCGGAAACGAAAAATACCTAAAAGATTTTGATCCTATATCTGCTATATTGCATAAAAAATTAATAGCTGGATTCACGCGTGCAGCAATAAAATGTTATTTTATTCAGCTCGACCCCAAAGTTCGTTGCCCTGATTACGCAATTGGACATGCGGTTATGAAAACAGGGACTCCTAGAACGCAGATATGCACAGCAGCCAAACGAGCAGCCACAGCTCCACAAGGTTGCCAAAGAAAACATTGTATCCCGTGCACTTATGACAGTCTTTAAACTTTCAAAATTTGTATCTAGATATGAGCTTGAGCCACTATACTCTGTTGATGGCACACAAAAACTGCATTATGTCATTGATATTTATTTCTGCGATAATTACTTTTCTCCTCGGGTAAAAAGAAGAGATTATTTTTTGCTTTATCCTGTTGGAGTAAACGAATTGTGTGAGGAAGAACTATACCCATCGCTAATGGAGTTGCGAATTTAGTCCAGGTATGATCAAATACCGGCATGGAACGACGACTTACAACACAAGAACGTGCAGACTTACAAAAGCGCCATAAAAAAGAGCGCGATGGACGTATTCGAGATCGTA